>NZ_JANSIL010000169.1:0-28902 GCF_047462015.1 Synechococcus sp. R5-13
GAGCAGAGCAGGCTCAGGGCTACTGAAAGCCCGCTCCGTACCGCTTAGCGGTCGGAGCTGGGTAGTTTACGCCAAACTCTCGCAGAGCGGGCAAGAAATTTTTGTTTTCGTGATGGGATCGGCTCAACTTCAGCAAGGCAAATCTCTGGATATCGTGCAAGTTTCTCCAGAAATCGAGGGCAAGCCGGATCCCCAGGTCTTGAGCTTTTTGTTGGACAGCCATTGGGATCTGGTTGGGATTTTGCCATTCAGGCTGGGGATCAATGGGAATCTCTTGCACCTCTTCGTGGCAGATGGAGCGAACCAAATGGCGCAGATGGTTGCGGAGTTCTTCTAGATCCTGTGGAGATTCAGAGGGCCAATCAACACACTTCCGCCGCTCTTCTAAGGAAAACTTGGTCCATTGATGGAGCTTGAGCTTGATCCCGCACAAATCCAGCTTTAGGCGCAAGGTCATGGGGATGCATCGCAGAGAGTCGGCAAAATCTTGCTCAAACTGAAACAGAGTCATGGGAACCTCGATTAGGAACCAAATCTAGAGTTGAGGGGATTGCTTGAGCGGTGGATCGGCTTTCTCAAGAGCAACGGCGCAGGCTTTTAATTCCGGCTGTCCGGAATCGGGACAACTGATGTCATGGGTGAGGGCATTACACTCAGCTTGTTCTGCCCAGAGGGATCCCCAGTGCATGGGCACAAACACTGTTCCAGGGGCAATGTTGGCAGTTATCTTGGCCGGGAAATAGGCCCGCCCGCGGGCAGAACGCACCTGAACCCAATCCCCATCTTGGAGGCCCAGCTTTTCCGCATCGCGAGGATGGATCTCCATAAAGGGTTGGGGGTGCATGTGCTTGATTTTTTCAATCCTGCCGGTACGGGTTTGGGTGTGCCAATGGCCGTAAAGCCTGCCCGTGGTTAATACGTAGGGAAACTGGGGATCCGGCGGCTCTGCTAGGCCACGGGAATGGTGGGGGATAAAGCGGGCGCGGCCATCGGGGGTCGGGAAACGCCAATCTGTGTAGAGGCGAGTGGACTTAGGGGCCGAGGTTCTTTCTTTGGGATAAGGCCATTGCTGAGGGCCTTGTTCTGCCAAAAGGGCATGGCTGAGGCCGGAGTGATCGCAGAGGCGATTTGCGGTAAGGGCGGCAAATTCTGCATAAACCTCTGCCGCGGTTTGGAAGGAAAATTGCGCTTCAAAGCCCAACCTGCGCCCCACTTCAGCAAAGATCTCCCAATCGGGTCGGGCTTCGCCAGGGGGATCTCGAAAGGCTTGACAAAGGGTAACCCTGCGCTCGGAGTTGGTCATCACCCCGGTTTTCTCGCTCCACTGACAGGCAGGCAAAAGCAAATGGGCATATTCTGCCGTTTCCGTAGGGTAATAAGCCTCTTGATAAACAGTAAAGGGAGACTTTTTCAGGGCTTTTTTGACCCGTTCCAGATCCGGAAAGCTCACCAAAGGATTGGTGGCCACAATCCAAAAGAACTGCAGGGATCCCGTCTCCAGAGCGGCAATCATCTCGGTGGCCCTCAGTCCTGGGTGGGGGGAGATGGAGCCGCCGGGCAAACCCCAAGCCTGCTCCACCTCTGCCCGATGCTGGGGATGGCTCACCAGCCGATATCCCGGCAGCAGATGAGATAACCCCCCCGCCTCTCGACCACCCATGGCATTGGGCTGGCCGGTCAAGGAAAAGGGGCCCGTCCCCGGTCGGCCAATTTGCCCGGTCAGGAGATGCAGGTTGATTAAGCTGGTGATCTTGGCGGTGCCCTCGCTGGACTGGTTTAGGCCCATCGACCAAAGGGATAGAACTCTCTGGGATCCCTGCCAAAGCTTGGCTGCTTCGATCAAATCCTCGGTGGCAATTCCGCAGCGCTGGGCCACAATCTGCGGTTCATAATCGGCCAGCAAAGCTGCATATTCAGCAAAACCTTGGGTGCAGCCCTCGATAAAATCGGTAGCCATTGATCCCCACTTTAACAACAAATGGGCAATCCCATTGAAAAGATCGATATCGGTTCCAGGACAAATTTTTAAGTGGAGATCAGCAGCTTCTGCTGTCTGAGTGCGCCGGGGATCCACGACCACCATTTTGAGGGGGGATCCGGGCTTGTGCCGCTTCTTCAAGCGATTAAAAAGAATGGGGTGGCACTCGGCGGTGTTGGTGCCCACCAGAAAAGCCAGATTGCAGAGATCGAGATCCTCGTAGCAGCAGGGGGGACCGTCGGATCCCAGGGATTGGGTGTAGGCTGAGACAGCCGAGGACATGCACAGGCGCGAGTTGGTGTCAAAATTATTGGTGCCCAGACAGCCTTTCATCAGCTTTTGAGCAACGTAATAGTCTTCAGTGAGCAACTGCCCCGATCCATACATAGCCATGGAGTGAGGGTTGTCTTTGAGGCAGCGCAGCCGAGAAACCATCTCCTCAAAAGCCTGATCCCAAGAAATGCGGCGAAAGGGCTGATCCAAGCTCTCCCGAAACAGGGGAGAGAGCAGCCGATCTCGACCAACTGCCTCCAGAACCGTAGCCCCTTTTACACAGACCATCCCCAAGCTGGAAGGATGCTCCCGGTCGCCTCTCATTTTCCAGTCACCTGAGGCTGTCGAAACCGCCTCCAATCCACATCCCACACCGCAATAGGGACATAGGGTTTTGATGACAGCTTTTTCCGACTCCATCGCGGTCACCATGAGTTGGGATCCCTGTCAGGATGGATAAGTGTCTTGCATTTTGGATCCCGATAGGCCATCAGGTTAAGGATCTCTTAGCCGAGGAGATCGGCCACTTGGATCTCAAATCCGGGCAATACAACCTGGCTTTTGGCAGTCTCTTGTTCGGTTAGCCAAAGGTGGCGATCCTGAGTCTGGATAAAAATAAATTTGCTTTTGGGAAAAACCAGCCAGACTTCCAGCGCACCGGAGCTGAGATACTCCTGGGCTTTCAAGAAAATGTCCTCTCCAGAGTCGGTTGGGGAGAGGATCTCTCCAGTGAGGGGATAGCTCTGCGGCAAAGTGGCAATATCCTCTCCAAATTGCTGGATTAAATCTGGAGACAGGTAGGCAACATCAGGTCTTCTGACTTTGCCTGTCGTTTGGCAGGGAGCCTTCACCAAAACCATACCCCCCACTGGCAGACATTCAACATAACCGAGCCAACGGATGAGAAGTCGGGTTTGGAGCTTTGCATGCCCTAAGGTTTGCCCCACTTTCTCTACAATGTAGCCATCTACCCATTTGGTTTGGGCAACTGGATTGGCCAGATAGTCGGCAAGGGTTTTGGGCAGGGTAGAGACCCGCTCCTCCATTGGGAGATCGGTTGGAACTACCTGAACCGGAGCAGCGGCCATCAACTTCCCTCTCCAAGCGTTTTGATTCCTAGCTTAATCCTCCCTATGGGCAAAGCGACGATAGAGGAAGTCAAGGGCGCGGTTACGCAATTCGTAGAACTCAGGCATTTCCATAATGCGGGAGCGGATGCGCGGTCGCTCAAAGGGAATGGTCAAGATCTCACCGATATGGGCAGCGGGGCCGTTGGTCATCATTACCACCCGGTCTGACAAGTAAAGAGCTTCGTCGATGTCATGAGTAATCATCAAAACCGTGCAGCGGTGATCCCGCCAAATGGCCAGCAGCTCATCTTGTAGATCTTCCTTGGTAATGGCATCCAAGGCCCCAAAAGGCTCATCCAAGAGCAAAACTTGCGGACGAACGGCAAGAGCACGGGCAATGGCTACCCTTTGCTTCATGCCTCCAGAAAGCTGCTTGGGCCGCTTGTGGGCTGCTTCCGCCAAACCTACCAATTCCAGATGTTCTTGAACAATTTCCCTTTTTTCCCACCGGGGTTTGGTTGGGTACACCTGATCCACCACCAGATAAATATTTTCAAAGGCAGTCAGCCAGGGCAAAAGGGAATAATGTTGAAACACCATCATCCGATCTGGCCCTGGGGAGGTGATGGGCTGGCCCTTGAGGGTAATGGATCCCAAAGTGGGAGTCGAAAAACCCGCCACCATGTTGATCAAGGTGGATTTGCCACAACCCGAGTGGCCGATAATGCAAACAAACTCACCGGCGGCCACTTCCAGATTGATATTTTCCAGCGCAACGAAGGGCCCTGCTGAGGTGAAGTAGGTCTTGCCCACATTCTGAAGACAAAGAAGGGGCAGTCCTGCAACCGGAGATGCAGAAGATAGCGGTGAGGAAGATAGGCGAGAACTGGTCATCATGGTGTTTTCCAATTGAGGGGCTAAGGTAACAAAAGCTAAACTTCGCTGAGCCGGTACTCCTGCAGCTTCAGATCCTGCCGGATGGCCACCGACTCCAGGTAAGCAACGGGATCCTCTCCGTCAAAGCGGGATCCATCGGCAAAGAGTAAAGCTCCGCGGTCGTGGGCCCGATCCGGCAGGCCCAGTTCTCTGGCGGCTAGGGCGTAGGTTTCGCTGTCCAGAACTTGGTCGAGAACCGAAACCCAATTGCGGGGAAAAGCGCAGAGTCCCCAGCGAGCCATCTGCGTCAAGATCCAGAGGTGTTCCAACCTTTCGGGACAGGTGTTGCGCCCGTTGGCAAACTGGTGAAAACCGGTGAGGGCTTGGGATTCATCGGCAATTCCCCGCTGCAGAATACCCGTCCACCCCGGCTGCAGATCCTCCAGGGCCACGCCCACATACTGGGGCTGAGCCAGCCACTCCAAGATCTCAGAACGGTGCTGCGGCTGATCGCAGTAGTGGCAAGCCTCCAGTAGTGCCTTGACCAGAGCTACATGGGTACGGGGGTAGTTTTGCGCCCAATCCTGGCGCACTGTCAGCACTTTTTCAATGTGGCTGGGTAAGATTTCAGGGGTGGTGGTGACGATAAATCCCAACTGTTCCCGCACGGCGCGGGAGTTCCAGGGCTCGCCGACGCAGTAGCCGTCGATGTTGTCGGCCTTGAGATGGGCCACCATCTGCGGGGGTGGGATCACCGTCAACGTAACGTCCCGATCCGGATCCACCCCCCCACCGGCCAGCCAGTGCCGCAACAGGAAGTTTTGCATGGAAGCCGGATGAACCACTCCCAGGGTGTGGACTGTGTCGGGGGTGTGGTTGAGGTATTGGCGAAAATCCGCCAGGCTTTGAACGCCTCGCTCCAAAAGTCTGCGCCCAAAGGTAATGGCGTTGCCGCCGCGGGAGAGGGTTAGCGCGGTAATCAAAGGCACCGGAACTCCCCCTACTCCCAAGGTGGAAGCCAACGGGATCCCGGCCACCACCATGGCCGCATCCAGCCGACCGGAGCGGATCCCTTCCCAGATGGTCTTCCAGCCTGGCTCTCGCACCAGGGTGACCTGCTCCAGGCCGTACTTTTGAAACAGGCCCTTTTGCTGGGCCACCACCAGAGGCGCGCAGTCGTTGAGGGGCACAAAGCCAATCTCCAAATTGACCTTCTCCAGGCCGTGTTTGGCAATGGCCACGCGAACAGGCGTTTTTTGGCGAGCCCGCTTTTGCTGGTTGAGAAAGTAGATCATCTCTCCCCGCAGGCTGTAGTAGTCGGGGTGACGCACCACTTCCAAACGATGGCGGGGCCGAGGAAAAGGGATCCGCAAAATCTGGCCAATGCGGGCCTCCGGGCCATTGGTCATCATCACCACCCGATCCGAAAGCAAGAGGGCCTCATCCACATCGTGGGTAACCATGACACAGGTGAGCTGCTCCGCCTGGGCAATCTCCATCAGTTGCTCCTGCAGGTTGCCGCGCGTCAAGGCATCCAGAGCGCCAAAGGGCTCATCCAACAGCAGCACCCGCGGACGGATGGCCAAAGCCCGGGCAATGGCTACCCGCTGTTTCATCCCTCCTGACAGATGGGCCGGTCGCTTGTCGGCTGCCCCCTGCAACCCCACCTGGCGGATGTGCTCTTCCACAATCCGGCTTCGCTCTGCTTTGGGAAGGGATCCCAGCACCTCGTCCACAGCCAGGGCAACGTTCTCCCGCACGGTCAGCCAGGGCAGCAGGGAATAGTTCTGAAACACCACCATGCGATCCGGGCCGGGATCTGTAACTTGTCGGCCCTCCAGGAGAATGCCCCCTCGGGAAGGCTTTTCCAGGCCGGCGATGATGTTGAGTAGGGTCGATTTGCCACAGCCGGAGTGGCCGATCAACGAGACAAATTCCCCTTTTTGGATCTCCAGGTGGATGTCTTTCAGGACAGGATAGACCTCTCCGTTGTCGAGGAGAAATTCCTTGTCGACATGATCCACTTCAATGTAAGGCTGGGTCTTCATGATTCCCCTGAGATGATTTCTGAGAGCATGGAGAATTGTCAGCAACCAATCTAAAACTCGGCCAAGCTCATTTAGCGATCCTCAGCCACCACCAGCGAGCCAATCCAAGCCGTGATGCGATCCAGCAGAAGACCCACCATCCCGACATAGATCAAAGCCAGAATGATTTCGCTGATGCGGGAGCTATTCCAGGCATCCCAGATGAAAAATCCAATGCCCACACCGCCAATCAACATTTCCGCTGCCACAATGGCCAGCCAAGACAAGCCCACCCCAATGCGCAAGCCGGTAAAAATGTAGGGCACAGTTGCCGGGAAAACGATTTTGAAAAAGTACTTCCAGCCGGACATGCGCACAATTCTGGCCACGTTGCGGTAGTCCTGAGGGATCCGCTGTACGCCGGCAACGGTGTTGATCAAAATGGGCCAGAGAGCCGTAATGAAGATTACAAAAATGGCGGAAGGGTTGGCATCTCGAAAGGCAGCCAAAGAAATCGGCAGCCAGGCCAAAGGCGGCACCGTGCGCAGCACCTGAAAAATGGGATCCAAAGCCTCGTACAGCCAGCGATTGACCCCGATGATCATGCCGCCCACAACCCCCACCAAGCCGGCCAGGGCAAACCCAATGAACACCCGCCGCAAGCTGGCCCAAATTTGCCAGAACAGCCCTTTGGCATTGCCGCCATAGTCAAAAAAGGGATCTTTAATGAGGGGATCCCAGGTGTCCTGCCAAACCTGGAGAGGGGTGGGCAAGTTGGCTCCGGGGCGGCTATAGGCAATTTGCCAGAGAACGAGCACTATTAAAATGGCCGTGGTGGGCAAAAGAACGCGGCGCAGCACTTGGTGGATTTGGACTCGCTGCCTCCAAGCAGAAGCAGAAGAAGATGCAGAGCTGGCCGGGGAGTGGAGCCCGGCATTGGACTGAAGAACAAAGCCTGGGCTGGTTTTCAGCAGCCAGTGGCCTAGGCCAACCAGTAGGGGAAGCAGGATCCGAAAGAGGTGGTAGCCCAACTGTAGGGCAGAGTGGAAAATCCTCATGGCTTGCTGGGAGTAAGGTTGAAGTCAACTTAAGAGGATCCCAAGAGAGAAGGGGTTTCAGTTGAACACTCTTTGTGGGGATTCGGGGATCCCTTCTCTCCTGGGCAGAGGGCTTGCAAGGGTTTTTGCAACTTGCTCTGGAAGAATTGAGAAGATCAGGCTAGGCCAGCTTCTTAATCGCCAATTTCTCCAGGTAGGCGGCAGGATTTTCGGGATCGAACTGCACCCCGTCGAAGAAGGTTTCCACTCCTCGAGAGGTGCTGGGGGGAATGGCTGCCCCCTGACCAATGGCTTTGGCAGCTTCTCGCCAGAGTTCTTCCCGATTCACCCGCTCCACCAAGGCTTTGGTATCGGTGTCGGCAGGCAGATAGCCCCAGCGGATGTTTTCGGTCAAGAACCAGAGATCGTGGCTCTTGAAGGGGTAGGAAGCGTAGTTCTGCCAGAACTTCATCAGGTGGGGGCTGTTTTCAACGACCTTGCCGGTGCCGTAGTCAAAAGTGCCCCGAGAACGGCCCAAGATATCGGGCACAGGCACCCCCAGCCAGCGGCGGTCGCCGATGATGCGACACATCTCCTCTTTGTTTTCCATCTGCTCGCACCAGATCTGGGCTTCTAGCACCGCTTTCAACAGGGCAAGGGTGGCTTTCGGGTGCGCATCCACCCAGTCGGCCCGCAGGGCAAAGGCCTTTTCCGGGTGGCCGTTCCACAGCTCGCCGGTGGTGAGGGCACTATACCCCTCTTTTTGGTTCACCAGCTGGGCATTCCAAGGCTCGCCCACACAGAAGGCTTCCATGGTTCTGGATTTCATATTGGCCACCATCTGCGGCGGCGGCACCACAATGACGGAGACGTCGCTAGTGGGATCGATCCCGCCTGCGGCCAGCCAGTAGCGCATCCACATGTCGTGGGTACCGCCGGGGAAGGTCATCGCGCATTTGGGATCTTTGCCGGCAGCTCGAAGCTCGGCAAACTTGGCCTTGAGGGGGGAACTATCCAGGCCGATTTGCAAATCCCGATATTGGTTGGAAATGCTGATGCCCTGACCGTCCAGATTGAGACGGGCCAAAATGTACATAGGCACCGGCTTGCCATCGGTAACTTTGCCGGTGGTGATGAGGTAGGGCATGGGGGTGAGGATGTGTGCCCCATCGATGCCGCCGGCGGCGGATCCCAGCACCAAGTTGTCGCGGGTGGTGCCCCAAGAGGCCTGCTTGACCACCTCTACGTCCTTCATGCCGTACTTGTCAAAGAACCCCTTTTCTTTGGCGATGATCAGGGGGGCCGCGTCGGTTAGAGCGATGAACCCCAGCTTGGCGCTGGTGGTTTCGGGAGTATCGGCCTGCGCCACCCAGTAGCCTTTGCCCAAGGATTGCGATTGGGCGCGCGGGATCCCAGCCGTGGCCGCCCCAGCCGTGAGAGCAGCCACCCCGGCCAAAAATTGCCGACGGGAGACGGGAGAGGAAGTGCTGAACAGCTTAGACATCGAAACCTCCAAGATTTACAACGACGAAGAAAGAAAAACTTTCAGGACGGCAACAGAACCGCTAGCGGGTTACCAAAACAGAAGCCTGGGCGGCGGACGGATGCTGACGCGGCTTGGCCCCAAAGTGCTCCCTGAGTAACTCCACCAAGACCGGCTTGAGGTCTTCGCAAGGGATCCCTTTGCGCACGCATTCGCCCAGCTTGGCGTCTTTGCCCACCTCTCCCCCCATGTAGATGTCCACGGCCTCCACCACCCTGCCGTCCTTGCGAGCAGTGGTGCCCATAAGGCCGATATCGGCTACTTGGGGTTGGCCGCAGGAGTTGGGGCAGCCCGTCCAGTGGATGCGCACCGTTTGGGGGATCTCCAGCTCCGCCTCCAGCTCCTCCATCAAGGCCACAGCCCGGTTTTTGGTCTCGATAAGGGCAAAGTTGCAGAACTGGTTGCCCGTACAGGACACCAACCCCCGCTGCAAGGGCCCTGGGTTGGGGGAGAACTTCTTCAAGAGCGGCTCTTTGAGGAGCGGGGCCACTCGGGAGTCGGGCACATTGGGGATGAGCACGTTCTGCTCCACTGTCAGCCGCAGCTCCCCGGAGCCGTACACCTCCGCCAAGCGGGCCAGCTCCATCATCTCCAGGGCGTTGAGCCGCCCCACCGGCACATGCAGGCCGACGAAGTTGAGGCCCGGCTGCTTCTGGGCATGCACCCCCAGCAGATCCCGCTTGTGCCAGACCACCTCATCTTTTTCCGCTGCCCTGAGCAGAGGGTGGCCCGTCTGGCGCTCCACAGCCGCCCGGAACTTCTCTAGGCCCCACTCGTCAATGAGCCACATCAACCGCGCCTTTTGCCGGTTGGCCCGCAGGCCGTGATCCCGGTAGACCAGCAGCACCGCCTCACACAGGGGAACTACATCGCGGGGATCCACCCAGACATCTAGGCCAATTGCCTCGGCGCAGCGGCGAGCAGAGAAAAAGCCGCCCACCAGGACGTTGAAGCCCAGACGGCCATTTTTGAAGGCGGGCACAAAGGCCAGGTCGTTGATCTCGGCATGCACCGAGTTGTCGCGACAACCGCAGAGGGCGATGTTGAACTTGCGCGGCAGGTTGCTGAAGGAAGGGTTGCCCTCGCCGTTGTTGGTAACCATGTCCTGCACCTTGCGGGTGAGACCGCGCACATCGATCAGCTCATCCGGGTCAATACCGGCCAGAGGGGATCCCGTGATGTTGCGCACGTTGTCCATGCCCGACTGGATGCTGGTCAGGCCTACCTCTTTCAGGTAGCCCAGGATCTGGGGCATTTCCTCGATGGGGATGCCCCGCAGTTGCAGGTTCTGCCGGGTGGTGATGTCGGCTACGCCCTGTTCTCCATAGGGGTGGATGATTGCGCCCAACATCCGCATTTGGCCGCTGGTCAGGATCCCATTGGGCAGGCGCAGCCGCAGCATGAACTGACCTGGGGTGCGCTTGCGAAAGAAGATCCCCAGCCACTTGAGGCGGTGATCCCGGTCGTCTTCAGGAATGTTCTCCCAACCCATCCGGGCAAACGCCTCCAGCTCGGCCTTGACCGCCAGCCCATCCTTTTCGCTTTTGAGGCGTTCAAATTGGTTCGCCATGATCGCTGCCGTGGGGTGAACACTGGCTACCCTAGCGATGACGAACCGTTAACTTTGGTATTGGCCGTTACACTTTGTAACAAGTTATGCTATTTTGTCACCTTCTGATTGCAATTTGTGCATAAGGTCAGGCTTCTAGGAGCAGCAGACTCCCCTCTCCCCTTTGGGAAAGGGGCTGGGGGTGAGGAAAAGCTAGTTGAGAGGGTTGAAAGAGTTGAAAGGCTCCCTCTGCCAGAGCAGACGGGGCGGGATCCCCAGCCCTTCGGTGAGGGGTGCGGGCCGTTGGGAAGTTTGGGGATCGCAGTCGTAGAGAGCGGTGGTGTAGCGGTAGCTGCGGGGGGGGCCACCGTTGAGGCGAATGCCGCTAATTTCAAAGGTGTAGTTGCGATTGGGCTGGATCGAACCCACGGAGTAGGTCAAAGTTTCCAGGCCAAAGGCGGGATCCCCCACGCGGAGATCTCCAACAGGCACCGGCTCGCCGCTGAGGGCATCGGTGATGCGGACTTGGGCTTGGCTGAGATCAGCCTTGCCGCCACGGCTGGGCACCGAGAAAGACCAGCGGTAGGCAGACAGGGGCTGGCCGGAAAACCCTTCTAGGCGGTAGAGGTAGCCGTCTTTCTCCGGGAAGGCGATGAACTCTGGATCTGGCACCGACTCGTCAAAACCGAAGATCCAGTTGGCGTTGGCCTGGGTCACCCGTCCAGCCCGTGGGTCAAAGACAATGCCGTAGGCCCCCTGGGCGTACTGAGGATACAGGTTCCAGCGGCGATGCCCCACATCCACAAAGTTTTCTCGACCTGGCTCGGCAAAGTAGATATCCACCTGCCGCGCCAACACCCGGCCTGGATCGGGGCCGTTCAGCTCTAGGATGGGCCCAACCGCCAGGTTGCTGAAGCGGGATCCCGCCTCCCCGGCAGGGGTAAAGCAGCGCCAAGAAGGGGGCGGCTGGTGGCTGAGAGTACCATTGGCTACCTGCATCAAGGCCGCTTGCTGGGCGGCTTCTAGGAACTGAGGATTGAGCTTCACCGGCGGTAACTGGTGCAACAGCCGTAGAAAATTCAGCCGATCCATCATCTTTTGGGCTGCTGCAGGCGTAAGGCGACCGGGGTTGCAGGTAGCAACCTGGGGCTGTTCGGCGTAAATAGGCCCCGTGAAGCTGCGGGTCTGGCGATCCAACCGGCACAGGAAGCTGGCAATCGGCACTTCCCCTGCCCGCGGTGGCTCCATCGAGGTAGGGGATCCTCCACAGGCCGCCAGCAGACAAAGACAAAAGATCCCCGCGATCCTCAAAGCCCAAAGCTGAACCAACTTGGGCAACCGCTGCAAGGGCATGCAAAAACCAGCCGAATTATGAGCCGGTGGGGGTGGGGGTGATGCTGGGGGGGCTGACGGTGCTGCTGCTGCTCTCGCCACAAGCAGGCAACAAGCCCAGACAGGCAAACAGGGCTAAGGCCGCCAAAAGCTGGTGGGTCACTTTGGGTTGCAACGTAGCCATGACAACAAACCTCCCAAATGCTGTTGGGTTTGACCCTGTTCTATCACCTGGCCGAGTGGGCCACAGCGTCAAAACTTATGCCGACAAGGGTATAACGTGACATCCTCCCGACGCTGACCCTACGGGTACAGCGCGGGCTTCCTAACCTCACGGTTAGGCATTCCTGCCCCACGCCACTTATCTAGGTCATAGACCCCCGACAGAACGACTTGGCAGGCTGTTTCCGTTCCCCAGAGTCCCTGGGCTACTACATTCTCTAGTCCACGATGCAAAACCATTTCTGCTGCTGCATGGTCACGATGAGTTCGATACCCACACTCAGGACAATGATGCTCCCTTGCTGTCAACGTTTTGCTGACAGTAGCAAAACATTTGGGACAGGTTTGGCTAGTCCCGTTGGAGTTGACTTTAGCGAAGTACACTCCACGTTTCCAGCACACCCATTCCAACAGAGACAGAAATTGTCCAAAGGCGGCATCAACACAACCTTTTCGCAGCATTCCCCGTGTCAAGCCTGTGACATTGAGGTCTTCTGCAAAGATGGTTTGCGCTTGGTCACAAAGCTTATGAGCCGTCTTCAGGTGGAAATCTTTACGACGGTTCGCAATCCGATGGTGCATTCTGGCAACTTTGATTTGTGCCTTCTCCCAGTTTCGTGACCCCTTCTGTTTTCGTGCCGCTCTGCGTTGCAGCAATTTCAGCTTGCGTTGCATCGACCTAAAAAACTTGGGTCGCTCCTGGAAGCTACCATCTGAAACCGTCAAAAACCGTTCCAATCCCAGATCAATCCCAATCGCACGACCGTGAACCGGAGCATCGGGAACCGATATGTCCGATTCGATGGTAACGACGACATACCATTGCGTCCCTCTTACCTTGGACAGTACCCTCACCTGCTTGACCTTGAACCCATCTGGGATAGGACGATGCAAGTTGATAGGCACTTTTCCTATCTTTGGTAGCTTGATACTGCTGCCGGAGATGGGATTGTCCTTGAACTGGGGAAACACAAAAGACTTAAATTGGCCTTGTTTCTTGAAACGGGGAAACCCATATCCCCGCTTCTGGAATGCCTCCCAAGTATCATGCAGCCTGCGAATCGTAGCCTGCAAGACCTGAGAATGCACCTTGGCCAAATGCGGGAATTGCTTCTTTGCTTTGGGTAGGTTATTTTGCTGACGATGATAAGACGGGAATGGCTCATCGGCAGGAATGATGTACTCCTTCTCCAGTGAGCATCTGTCTATGGGACACTTACGGGAAGCAATCCAGTCTTTGAGTTCGCGCAAAGCGTAGTTGTACACGCCTCTGCACGTCTCAAGCCACGACCGCAGCTTGGCCTGCTGCGCGGCATCTGGATAGATCCGGTAAGTGTAGTTCATGGTCAGCATAGTGGCAGTTTACCACAAGCTATAGCTGCTGGTAAATACTTGTCTTATCCCATCGAGAGAATCGACAAGTGCGGGGAGTCCATGTATCCCGACGCTGATGCTTTGCATACAGCGCGGGACTTATAGCTCCCCGCGCCCCTCCTTTGTTAAGCCCAAGTCAAGGAACGCTCACCCAAGTCGGCTACATCCACTAGGACTGGGATCCAAGCCCACTTTCTCTCTCCACCCATAGTGGAGTACGGATCCCCACAACTCTTCTTGCGCTCAAGCGAAAGATTGCTGTGATCAATGATCAATGCTGCTTTTTGCCCGATTGACGAGAAAGTTGACAAGGGATCCCCAAAAGCTTGTCAGGGGGTGATCTGGAACTCCAGGTTGTAGGTTTGGAGTAAGTTTATGGTTTCGTGATCGGTGATGTTGGTGTCGGCCAGCTCCAAGTTGTAGAAATCGATGAACTCTTCGTGGTCAAAATAGGGGCCGGCATGCCAGGTACCCATCTCCAGTTTGATAAAGCGATCCCCAGGCACCCGAAAGGCTTGAATCTGATCCACGTGCAGCTCATCGGCAGGGGGTGCAACACCAATAAACCACTCCTTGCCATTCAGGGATCCCAGGCACTGGGTGCAGCGGATGTGGTGGGTGATCTGAGTAAACTTGAGGCCGCGGCGAGGCAAGCGCATGATGTAAAAGCGGGGCTGCCCTTGATTCAAGAACAACTGAGCATCTTGACTGTCGAAGAGTTTGTGATCGGGAGTGGGGCAAATGACCTGTCCGTAGGGGGCAAAGTTTTCCGGTTCAGCGAGATGGGCCTTCAGTTGGCGCAATTGGCTGGTCACCCTGCTCTTCTCCTTTGCGTTTGACGAGCTGTCTTGTGTCTCACTGTTGCCCTACAACGTGAGCACGAGGGCGTGAAGACGCAAACAGCCCAGCGAACCCCATTCTATCGAGACTTGGTTGAGCAGGTTCCTTTCTGGGAAGGGATCCCTGAGCAAGCCCAAGCTGCTCAAGGTCGCAAGTACAATGGGAAAACTTCCCAGCCTCAGCAGAGCAAATGGCGATGCAGCGGGACTTGCAAGAGCTGATCATCTCCCCAGCTCAAGTGCAAAACCTCTCTCAAGTGCCGGTGGCTTGGTTGTATCGGCCTCGGCCCGTTCGTCGCTTTAAGGATCGCCTGCGCCAGTTCTCCGCTTTCTGGGATCTCCTACGCTTGCTGGTGACGCTGGACTTGTTCTTGCGTTTCTTGACCTTCTGGACAGGGGGATCCCTACTTACCCTGGTGGGGCGGATTTGGATCCCTGGCCTACAGGCCACTTGGGGCACTTGGCTGGTGGAATGGGGGATCCTGGCGGCTATTGCCGCCCTGGGCCAAGCCTATTGGATTTTCCGCAGCCGTCGCATGCCGCTGCTGTTGAACTTGCTGGGGGAGGTGGATCGCTACAACCGAATCATCCAGGCCATTCACGTCAACGACCAGTTGGTGGAAGCGGGCAACCCCGAGGTGAAGCTGGCCCAGAGGGCTGAGGTGATCGAAGCGCTGAAGCTGACCCGGGCCGATCTCATTCGCGCCTTGAAAACCGAACGGATCTTGCGGCAAAACGAAGACCTGATCGAGCAGCAGAGCGAGTTCTTCGGCGATAACTTGGCAGCTTTGACAGCTCTGCAGGTGAGCGAGCAGGCCAGCGAACAGGGTCGTATCCTAGAGACTGCTTTACAGATTGCTTTGCAGGTGCGCTCCCAAATCCGCCGCTTACAAGAGCGAGAAGCCAACCACCCCCCAAACAGGGATCCAGACAAGATTGAGAAAGATCAGCAGGATAGAGATGGCAACTCAGATGGGCAGTGAAACAGATGGTTATTTTTGTCGGCAGGCGGCGCTGTGGGTTCTAATCCTTGGGAGAAAGTTGAGGTTGATTGCACCGCGTTAGCAGGTCGGAGACCGAAATTGGAGTGACCCCATCTCCCTGATTGGTGCTAAATCCCCGCTCTGCACTATTCCGCACTGTCAAGATCGCCTGCCGGCGCTACACTGGGGCTTGTCTTGGATCCCTCTGTCATCCACACACCTCTAGATGAGCCTTTTGGCCCGCTCCCTCAGCTACGCCCAGAACCACAGCGACACGCTGTTTCAAGCCTTCGTCCAACACCTGCAACTGGTGGCGGTGCCTTTGGGAATGGGGCTGCTGTTGGGTTTGCCGCTGGGTTTTTTCAGCTCCCGCTCCCAGATGCTTTCTCTGGTGGTGATCAATGCGTTCAGCAGCCTGCGGGTGATCCCCAGCTTGGCCATTTTGTTCTTGGCCATCCCCTATTTCGGCCTCAGCTTCCGTTCGGCAGTTGTGGCTCTAACCCTTCTGGCTCTGCCCCCCATTCTGATCAGCACGGATGTGGCCTTCCGCAGCCTTGAGCCGGCCCTACGGGAAGCTGCCCTGAGCATGGGCATGACTCCTGGCCAGGTGTTACGGCACGTGGAGATCCCTTTGGCCTTGCCGGTGATCTTGGCCGGTGTTAAAACCGCTACGATTGAGGTGATTGCCAGTGCTACGCTAGCAGCGTTTATCGGCGCGGGAGGGCTGGGCACTTTTATCACCCTGGGGTTTGCTCTCTATGACAACGCTATCTTGCTGGTGGGGGCGGTTCCAGTGGCCCTTCTGGCTATTGCGGCCGAGATCGGCCTTGGCACTCTGCAGCGGGCTTTGGAACCTCCCCAAGCCTGAGGTTCTGTGAGGGATCCCATGCCGTCTTCCTCTGGTTCTTCTGAAGTGCGATCCCGTTGGCCTTTCCGCTCCATTCCTTTGCGGGTGGCGTTGCTGCTGCCCCTAGTGCTCTCAGTAGCAGGGGGAGTGGGGGGAGTGGCCTATCTCTCCTGGCAGGGCGGGCGACACCTGGCGCTGCGCTTGACGGAGCAACTGAGGCGGGAAGTTACCGACCGCACCGAAGAGCATCTTGCCAGATATTTGCAAATTCCCCTTCAGATCAATGCCCTCAATCAAGGGGCAGTGAGGGGGGGGCTGCTGCCCGATTTGACAACCCCCAGCCCAGCCGATCTAGAGGTGCTGGAAGCTCACTTTGCCCGCCAGTTGCAGCCATTTCCTGAGCTCAGCTATGTCGGCTTTGTCTCGGCTCAAGGGGGGTTTGTGATCGCCCGCCGTCACGCCGATGGGTCGATCTGGACTTACCACACCCCCGGCCTGTTGCCGGGATCCGCCCAGGGCCGCCAACGGGATCCGGAAACAGGGGATCCCACTGGCCTGAGGAGGCAGTTAGGCTTTGTGGATCTGAGGCGGTTGTTCTGGTTTCCCCAGCTCCTGCAGTCGGAAGGGATCCGCGACACTTGGGTGGTAACCCGATTTTTTGCGGAGCTTCCTGCCCAGGATCCAGAGCGGCTGATCATGACGTCCCTGTCTCTGACCGACTCGGAGGGACGGGTTTATGGCAGCTTAGTGGCTTCCCTCTCCGTCCGGCAGCTTCAAGCCTTTCTGGAACAGATGGAAGGCCGTTCTCCCATGGGGGCGATCTTTCTGCTGGACGAGGAAGGACAGGTGGTAGCCAGTACGGCGGGGCCTGCTCCCCATCCGCTGCTGGTGGCCGTGCAAGAGCAGGTGGGCTCCTGGGAGACGGCCTCTTCTCAAAATCCGCTGCGCCTCAAGGTCGGAGGGATCCCTTACTGGGTGGAGGTGGAGTCCCTCCAGAGTAAAGGGAGGCTGGGCTTTTATTTTGTGCATGGGATCCCAGAGGCAACCCTTCTGGCCAAAGTCCATCGGAGCGCCCAACAGGCTGCGCTGCTGGGGGGTGGGCTATTGCTGAGCATGCTGGGGACAGGGATCCTCCTCGGCGAAGCTCTCTCCCGTCCCCTGCGCCGCCTCACCCAAATCGCCGAGCAATTTATCCAAAGCGGCTTCCAGCCCTGGCCCCCTTTGGATCCCGGCCCCATCCAGGAGGTGCAGACCCTGGCCAAAGCCTGGCAGCAGGCGGCAGCAGCTCAGCAGGCCCTGCTGGATCGTCTCTGGCAGCAGCAGCAGGAGTACCGTGCTGTGGTAGAGCAGCAGACGGAGCTGATCTGTCGCTTTCGGCCCAATGGGCACATCACCTACGTCAACTCTGCTTTATTGCGTTTCTTCGATCATCGGGTAGAAGAAGTGGTGGGCCGAGCTTTGTGGGATCTGCTGCTGGAAGAAGAGCGGGAGGTGGTGCTGCAGGCTTTTGCCGCTCTCACGCCTGAGAGTCCTTTTTATAGCAGCGAGCAGGAGTACCCCGGCAAAGACGGCCAGTCCCGCTGGATTAGCTGGGTAGATCAGGGCATTTTCGACAGCCGAGGCCGCCTGGTGGAGATCCTATCGGTGGGACGGGAGATCACCGAGCAGAAACGGGCAGAACAGCAGTTGCAGGCCCTCAACCGGGAGCTGGAAGCCCAGGTGGAGCTGCGCACGGCCAAGCTGCAGCAAGCCTTGCATTTTGAGGGGGTGCTGCGCGCCATCAGCAGCCGGATGGTGGTCAGCCTAAACGAGGGGGAAATCCTGGAAGAAGTGGTCAAAACCCTTGCCGAGGCACTAGGCCTAACCTGCTGCCAAGTCCTGCTGCTTTTAGAAGATGGGTCAACCTGGATCCCCGGCTACTGCTACTCCCCCCTTCTCTCTTCTGATGCAGCTCAGGGCGACAGGGCGGATCCCTTGCATGGCCGAGACTACGCCAGCGACCCGGAGTTCTTGCGCCTGCTGCAGTCCCATTCTTCCTCGCAGCAGAAATGGGAAATCCACTGCTGTTGTCGGAAGGAAGGACGCTGGGTGCGGCTGCTGGTCTGCACCCTTTGGGACAAAGAGAAGCGGCTGGGAGCTTTGCTGTTGGAGCGGCTGCCGGAGCAAGAGTTTTCCGAAGACGAGATTCAACTGGCCTATCAGGTGGCCAACCTATGTGCCCTGGCCATCCGCCAAGCCCGTTTGTACCAAGCAGCCCAAGCGCAGGTGAAGGAATTGGAGCGGCTGAATCTGCTGAAGGATGATTTCCTCAGCACCGTCTCGCACGAGCTGCGCACCCCCATGACCAATGTGCGCATGGCCTTGCAAATGCTGCAAATGACCCGCGATAACCCCGAGAAACAGCGGCACTACTTCACCATTGCCCTGAAAGAGTGCAACCGGCAAATCGAGCTCATTAACGACCTGCTGGATATGCGACGGCTGGGAGCCGGGACGTATCTGCTGCAACCAGAGAATATTTTTCTGCCGCGGTATTTACAAGATTTGCTGGACGGGGCTCAGCCTTTGGCCCAAGCCAAACATCAACACCTGCAACTGCACCTGGAGGCAGGGATCCCCTCGCTTTGGGCCGACCCCACCTGCTTGGGGCGCATTCTGCGCGAGCTGCTGCACAACGCCATCAAGTACACGGATCCTGAGGGATCCATCCACCTGCGGGCTGTCTCAGAAGGAGAGGGGATCCTCTTCGTCTGCAGCAACAGCAGCGAGATCCCAGAGCCAGAGCTGCCCCGCATCTTTGAAAAGTTTTACCGGATCCCGCAATCGGATCGCTGGAAGCACGGCGGCACCGGCCTGGGGCTGGCTTTGGTGAAGCAACTGGTGGAGCACATGGGGGGGAATATCTCCGTCAACAGCTCGGATGGATGGACGCATTTCCAAGTTTGGTTGCCCCAAGGTGAGGATCCTGCTCCGCCATTGCCCGGCCCACCCCCAATGTCAGAAGACCTCCCCTTTTGGAAAGAGGCTGGGGGTGAGGGGCATACCTGACCCCTATCCCGGCAAGACTTGTTGCTGCCAGAGGGCCTCCAGTTGCACCGTGTATTCGGAGTTCACGATGGGCACTGCCCCAGCAATGGCCTCTTGAATGGGGATCCCGGCAGCAGCCTCCAGCTGGGCAAAAGGTGTTTGGTAGTCGGCAGACAACCGGCTGACATCAATGAGCGGCAGATCCCCCCAAACCTCCGGCTTGAACTTTTCCAATTGCCCCTCCGGGCTGGCCAAGACCTCTGCCAGGACCATTGCCCCCCAAGGATTGGCCGCATTAATGGGAATGGCTGTAAACGAGGGATCGATCAAGCTGGTGCCCGGGATCCCATAGGGGGTGGTGCTGGGGGGAAATTGGCCGTTGCCCTTGCGTAAGATCACCTGATCGATAAAGGTGGGGATGAGCCACACTTCGCCGTTGGCAAAAAGCTCCGCCAGGCGGGCAAAGGTGGGCGGGTAGGTTTGGCCCTGTCTCCACAGGAAGGGATCCAGCTTTCTCAGGTATTCCACCAGGGCAGGGGATTGTCGCGCCCAGAGATCGGCATCGAAGTCCGGCCCGCTGTACTGGGCATAGCCCCCGGTCACACCATAGAAGGCGCTCAACAAAAAGCGGCTGCCATGAAAATCCGGCGGGGCCACGTAGGTAAATCGCCCTGGGTTGGCCTCTGCCCAAGCCAACAGTTCGGCGTGGCTCTGGGGGGGCTTGGGCACCCGTTCGGCATCATAGGCCATCAAAAAGTAGTTGCCGGTGTAGGGTGCAGAATAGCCCTCAGTGGGCAGGCCAAAATCCGTTGCAATATCGGCGGGATCATAGAAGGTCAAGCTGGGCAATTTCTCAGCAAAGGGGCCGAAGAGCAAATTCCCCTGCTTGAGGGTGCGGAAGTTGTTGCCATTGATCCAGATGAGATCGATGCTGCCGCCGCTGCGCAGCCCGGCCTGTACCTCCCCAATCACCTTGTTGACTGCTTCAACGGTATCCGTGAGCGGGATCCGGTTCAAGCGAATGCCATAACGCTCCTGCAACTGGCTTT
The DNA here is from genome assembly GCF_047462015.1 of Synechococcus sp. R5-13. NCBI lineage: Bacteria > Bacillati > Cyanobacteriota > Cyanophyceae > Synechococcales > Synechococcaceae > Synechococcus > Synechococcus sp. R5-13. Next base: position 20,027 of record NZ_JANSIL010000169.1, read on the forward strand.
TCACCCAGCCATCCACGAAGCCATTGATGGCCTCGCTGCCGCTCCACATGGCCCAGTTGACAGAGCTGCCCCGCGCCCGCTCCAGAATGTCTGCCCAGCTCACGGATCCCAGATCCACCATGTTCTGGGAGGTGTTCTGGGCAAACGGAGAGCTTTGACTCAACGCCCAAGCCCCCAGGGATCCCAGGCCGGCCAACACCTGCCGCCGCTTCCAGAAAACGCTTTTGGGTTGCATAGCCTTGCCACCACCCCCATCAAACTTTCAGCTAAAACCAGATTTAACTCAAACTCTCCCCTCTTCCTTTGGGAAAAGGGCCGGGGGTGAGGGATCCCCGCCAACCCCCACAGGCCAAAGAGCCTCTGTCGGCAAGTGGATCCACACCGTCTGCCCCGGCACAAACACCTGGTGGGGAGCCACCCAAGCCTGCAGACTGCCCCAAGGGGTTTGTAAGGTCAGCCGTCGCTGGGTGCCCGCAAAGCGTTCCGCCATCACCTGGGCCAAGAAAACATTGTCGGCCAAGCCGGGCGGATGGGGAAACACCTGCACCTGTTCCGGGCGCACCGTCAGCCGCACCTGACCTTGGAGTGGCGCGGCGCTTTTCAAGCGGATCCCGTCGTTGAGGCGAAGTTGGTGACCCTCCGCCTGCGCATCGAAAAAATTGACCCCGCCAAAAAAGCGGGCAATGCGCTCGGAGCGCGGCTGCTGATAGAACTCCACAGGGGATCCCACCTGGTGTAGCTGCCCCTCAAACATCAGGCCGATGCGTTGGGCCATGGCTGTGGCTTCTGCTTGATCGTGGGTAACCAGCACCGTCGTCACCCCTGTTTCCGCCTGCAGCTCCAGGATGAGAGCCTGCATCTCTTGGCGCAGGTTGGCATCCAGGGCCGATAAAGGTTCATCCAACAGCAGCACCTTGGGCCGAATCACCAAAGCCCGCGCCAGGGCCACCCGCTGCGCTTGTCCGCCAGAAAGCTGGCTAGGCCGACGCTGAGCCAATCCGGGCAATTGCACCCGCTCCAGCATGCGCAAGGCGGCAGCCTCCCGCTCTGTCCGGGGAATGCCCCGCATTTTCAGGCCAAAAGCGACATTCTCCCCCACGCTCAGGTGGGGAAACAGGCGGCTGTGTTGGGACAGCAAAGTCACGCCGCGCCGTTCCGGCGGCAGAGGGTTGAGGGGGATCCCATCCAGCCAGATTTCCCCCGGATAGGGCAAGGGATCCGGCTCCAGCAGGCCGGCGATGAGATTGAGGGTGGTGGACTTGCCGCAGCCCGACGGCCCCAGCAGGGCGAAGATCTCCCCTGCCTCCACGCTCAAAGACAAATCCCTGAGGACAGGGATCCCTCGCTTGTGGAAGCGCTTGCTAAGGTGGCGGAGAACAAGGTGGCCCATGCTTGAGTTACCGGTCAAACGCTCAATAGAGCTCTCAAACTCTCCCAAAATTAGAACAGAAAGTACCGTTGTGCCATGGGCAGCACCTCTGCCGGCTCGCAGGTGAGCAGCTCTCCATCGGCCCGCACTTCATAGGTCTCTGGGTTCACCTCAATGCGGGGAGTGGCGGTATTGAGTTTCAAATCCGCTTTGCCGATCTCGCGGCAATTTTTCACCGCTACGGCCCGGCGCTGGATCCCCAGTTTTTCCGGGATCCCCAAGTCTAGAGCAGCCTGGGAGACAAAGAGCAGGCTGGTCTCGGTCAGGGCGCGGCCAAAGCTGCCGAACATGGGGCGGGGGTACACCGGCTGCGGGGTTGGAATGGAAGCATTAGGATCCCCCATTTGGGCGTAGGCAATCAGGCCCCCCTTCAGGACAATTTCCGGCTTAACCCCAAAAAAGGCCGGCTTCCACAGACACAGATCCGCCAGTTTTCCCACCTCCACCGACCCGATGACGTGGCTGAGTCCTTGGGCGATGGCGGGGCAGATGGTGTACTTAGCCACGTAACGCTTGGCCCGGAAGTTGTCGTTGCGGCTGCTGTCCTGCGGCAGAGGCCCCCGCTGCACCTTCATCTTGTGAGCCGTCTGCCAAGTGCGGATGATTACCTCCCCCACCCGGCCCATGGCCTGGGAGTCGGAAGAGATGATGCTGAACACCCCCATGTCATGCAAGATGTCTTCGGCGGCAATGGTTTGGGGGCGAATGCGGCTTTCGGCAAAAGCAATATCCTCCGGCACATTCTTGCTCAGGTGGTGACACACCATCAGCATGTCCAGATGTTCTTCGATGGTGTTGCGGGTAAAGGGGCGGGTGGGATTGGTGGAGCTGGGCAGCACGTTGGGCTCGGAGGCAATGCGGATGATGTCGGGGGCATGCCCACCCCCGGCCCCTTCGGTGTGGAAGGTGTGAATGGTGCGGCCATTGATGGCGGCGATGGTATCTTCCACAAAAGCCGATTCATTTAAAGTATCGGTGTGGATGAGGGTTTGGATGTCGTACTCATCCGAGACTTGCAAACAGCTGTCGATCACCGCCGGCGTGGATCCCCAATCTTCATGGATCTTGAGGCCGCAGGCCCCCGCTTCCACCTGTTCCCGCAAAGCTGCGGGAAAAGCCGCGTTTCCCTTGCCAAAGAAGCCCAAATTGACGGGGAACCCCTCCGCCGCCTGCAACATCTTGCCCAAGTTCCAAGCTCCAGGGGTGCAGGTGGTGGCGTTGCTGCCGGTGGCCGGCCCGGTTCCGCCCCCCAAAAGGGTGGTCACTCCCGAGGCGATGGCAAACTCGCACAACTGCGGGCAGATGAAATGCACATGGGCATCGATCCCGCCCGCTGTCAGGATCAGGTTTTCCCCGGCAATCACCTCAGTGCTGGGGCCCACCACCATGCCCGGCGTCACCCCCGCTTGGATGTTGGGGTTGCCGGCTTTGCCAATGCCGACAATGTAGCCATCGCGAATGCCCACATCCGCCTTGACGATGCCCCACCAGTCCAGGATCAGGGCGTTGGTGATCACCAGATCCAAGGCCCCATTGGCGCGGGTGGCCGTCGGCGATTGCCCCATGCCATCGCGGATGGTTTTGCCGCCCCCAAACTTAATCTCCTCACCATAGGTGGTGAAATCCTCCTCCACCTCGATGATCAGCTCGGTGTCCGCCAGGCGCACCCGATCCCCTACGGTGGGGCCGTAGTTGCTGACGTATTGGCGACGGGGAATCTCTAGGGTCATAGGGTGGTATCTGCAAAAGGGCTGCCAGGGTTTTACCACACATCCCCACCCAGGGGATCCCTTGCTGTCTATTGTTCAGTTCCAACCCTTCCTGAGAACGGATTGGGTTGGCTGAAAATTCGTTACATATATTTACATCTATGATCGAAAAAACAATTGCCAATCGACTCCAGCCTCGATGGGACAAGGGATCCCTCGTTTAATTATTGTGAAGCAACTGAGGGCTCACAAACCCTGACCTATAATGCCAGGTAAGTCCTGCCCTGGGGGAATCTTCTGCCAAGGGGTAGGGATGCTTCGTTCCTTGTCGCAAGAGAGGAGTTCTTGATGACAACTACGCCAAAGGAGCGAGAGCCGAAGGTCAAGGTGTCGGTTGATGTGGATCCGGTTCCCACCTCATTTGAGAAATGGGCCAAGCCGGGGCACTTCGACCGCAGCCTATCCCGTGGCCCCAAGACCACGACCTGGATCTGGAACCTCCATGCTCTTGCTCATGACTTCGACAGTCACACCAGCGACTTAGAAGACGTCTCTCGTAAGATCTTTTCCGCTCACTTCGGCCACTTGGCAGTGGTTTTCGTCTGGCTGAGCGGCATGTACTACCACGGAGCTCAGTTCTCCAACTATTCCGCTTGGCTGGCGGATCCGATCAACGTCAAGCCCAGCGCCCAAGTGGTCTGGCCCATCTTCGGCCAAGAGATCCTGAATGGGGATGTGGGCGGCGGCTTCGAAGGGATCCGCATTACTTCCGGTCTGTTTCACCTCTGGCGAGCTGCCGGCATCACCAATGAGTTTCAACTCCTCTGCACCGCCATCGGTGGCTTGGTAATGGCCGGGTTGTGCCTGTTTGCCGGCTGGTTCCACTACCACAAGCGGGCTCCCAAGCTGGAGTGGTTCCAAAATGTGGAATCGATGCTCAACCACCACCTGGCGGGCCTGCTGGGGCTGGGTTCTTTGGCCTGGGCCGGTCACCAAATCCACGTGGCCATTCCCATCAACAAGATGTTGGATGCGGGCGTGCCGGCGGATCAGGTGCCCTTGCCCCACGAGTTCATCCTTAAGCCGGCCCTGATGAAGGAGATGTTCCCCAGCGTGGATTGGGGCATCTTCAGCGGGTTGGTGCCCTTCTTTACCTTGGATTGGGGCAAGTACGCGGAGTTTCTCACCTTCAAGGGTGGCCTGGATCCGCAGAACGGTGCCCTCTGGCTGACCGACCAAGCCCACCACCACTTGGCCATTGCCGTGCTCTTCATCGTGGCCGGGCACATGTACCGCACCAACTGGGGCATCGGCCACTCCATTAAAGAGATCCTGGAAGCCCACAAAGGCCCCTTCACCGGCGAAGGCCACAAGGGCCTCTACGAAGTGCTCACCACCTCCTGGCATGCCCAACTGGCCATCAACCTGGCCATGGTGGGATCCCTGAGCATCATCGTGGCGCAGCACATGTACGCCATGAACCCCTACCCCTACATGGGCATCGACTACGCCACCCAGATCTCCCTGTTTACCCACCACATGTGGATAGGCGGCTTCTTCGTGGTGGGGGGTGCTGCCCACGGGGCCATTTACATGGTGCGGGACTACGACCCGGCGGTGAACCGCAACAACGTGTTGGATCGGGTATTGCGCCACCGCGACGCCATCATCAGCCACCTCAACTGGGTGTGTCTGTTCTTGGGCTTCCACGCCTTTGGCTTCTACGTCCACAACGACACGATGCAAGCCCTGGGCCGTCCGCAGGACATGTTCTCGGACACCGGCATCCAACTGCAGCCCATCTTTGCCCAGTGGATTCAATCGCTGCACACTTCGGCCATTGCCAGCACCGCTCCCTATGTGGGCGCCTCGGTTAGCCCCATCTTTGGCGGCGACGTGGTAGCTGTGGGCGGCAAGGTCTCCATGATGCCGATGGTGCTGGGCACGGCGGACTTCATGGTGCACCACATCCACGCCATGACCATCCACATTACGGTGCTGATCCTGCTCAAGGGGGTGTTGTTTGCCCGCTCTTCCCGGTTGATCCCGGACAAAGGCAAATTGGGCTTCCGCTTCCCCTGCGATGGCCCAGGCCGCGGCGGCACCTGCCAGGTCTCCGGCTGGGATCACGTGTTCCTGGGGCTGTTCTGGATGTACAACTGCATCTCCATCGTGATCTTCCACTTCAGCTGGAAGATGCAGAGCGACATCTGGGGCACCGTCAACGCCGATGGCACGATTGAGCACATCACCGGCGGCAACTTTGCCACCAGCGCCATTAACATCAACGGCTGGTTGCGGGACTTCCTGTGGGCGCAATCGGTGCAGGTGATCAACTCCTACGGCTCGGCTCTGTCGGCTTATGGGCTGCTCTTCTTGGGCGCTCACTTTGTCTGGGCCTTCAGCCTGATGTTCCTGTTCAGCGGTCGCGGCTACTGGCAGGAGCTGATTGAGTCCATCGTTTGGGCCCACAACAAGCTAAAAGTCGCTCCGGCCATTCAACCCCGCGCTCTGAGCATCATTCAGGGTCGGGCGGTCGGTGTGGCCCACTACCTGTTGGGAGGGATCGTCACCACCTGGGCGTTCTTCCTGGCACGGTTCGGCGCACTCGGCTAAGGCAAGGAGGAAGAGAGAATCATGACAACTGCAACTCGTTTTCCCCAATTCAGCCAAGACCTGGCCAGCGATCCCACCACGCGTCGGCTGTGGTATGGCATTGCCACCGCCCACGACTTCGAGACCCACGATGGCATGACGGAGGAGCGGCTTTACCAAAAGCTGTTCGCCACCCACTTTGGCCATCTGGCAATCATCTTCCTGTGGGCCTCCGGCAACGTCTTCCACATCGCCTGGCAAGGCAACTATGAGCAATGGGTAGCCAACCCCACGGGTGTTACGCCCATCGCCCACGCCATCTGGGATCCCCACTTTGGCAAGGCAGCGGTGGAAGCCTTTACCCAACCCGGGGGCGGCGGCCCCGTCAACGCGGCCTACTCTGGCCTGTACTATTGGTTCAACACCATTGGCCTGCGCACCAACGGCGATCTCTACACCGGCGCGATTGGCCTGCTGTTGTTGGCGGCAGTGTTTCTGTTTGCCGGCTGGCTGCACCTGCAGCCCCGCTTCCGGCCTAGCCTGAGCTGGTTCAAGAACGCTGAAGCCCGTCTCAACCACCACCTGGCCGGCTTGTTTGGGGTCAGTTCCCTGGCTTGGACTGGTCACCTGGTACACGTCGCCATCCCCGAGTCCCGCGGGCAGCACGTAGGCTGGGACAACTTCCTTACCACTCTGCCCCACCCGGCAGGTCTGAAGCCCTTCTTTACCCTCAACTGGGGGGTGTATGCCCAGAACCCGGACACGGCCAACCATGTCTGGGGCACGGCAGAAGGGGCGGGCACGGCCATCCTCACTTTCTTGGGTGGCTTTAACCCCAACACCCAGTCCCTGTGGCTGACGGACATGGCCCACCACCACCTGGCCATCGCGGTGATCTTCATCGTGGCCGGCCACATGTACCGCACCAACTGGGGCATTGGCCATAGCATCCGGGAGATCCTTGGCGCCCACAACCCCCCCAAGGGCACTCCCTTCGGAGGCCTGCTGGGAGAAGGCCACAAAGGTCTCTACGACACGGTCAACAACTCCCTGCACTTCCAGTTGGCTCTGGCCCTGGCCTGTCTGGGGGTGGTGACCTCGCTGGTGGCGCAGCACATGTACGCCCTCAACCCCTACGTGTTCATGTCCATGGATCACACCACGGAGGCGGCTCTCTACACCCATCACCAGTACATTGCTGGCTTCTTGATGGTGGGGGCGTTTGCCCACGGGGCCATCTTCCTGGTGCGGGACTACGATCCTGAGGCCAACAAGAACAACGTGCTGGCGCGGGTGCTGGATCACAAGGAAGCGATTATCTCCCACCTCAGCTGGGTATCGCTGTTCCTGGGCTTCCACACCCTGGGGCTGTACGTCCACAACGACGTCATGCAGGCCTTCGGCACGCCGGAGAAGCAGATCTTGATCGAGCCGGTGTTTGCTCAGTTCATCCAGGCCTCTCACGGCAAGATGATCTACGGCATGGATGTGTTGTTGTCCAACCCCGACAGCCTTGCTTCTACCGCTTGGCCCAACTACGGCAACGTGTGGCTGCCGGGCTGGCTGCAGGCCATCAACGATCCCAATGGATCCCTGTTCCTGCCCATTGGCCCGGGTGACTTCCTGGTGCACCACGCCATTGCGCTGGGCTTGCACACCACCACCTTGATCTTGGTCAAGGGGGCGTTGGATGCCCGCGGCTCTAAGCTGATGCCGGACAAGAAGGACTTTGGCTACAGCTTCCCCTGCGACGGCCCGGGTCGAGGCGGCACCTGCGACATCTCCGCCTGGGATGCCTTCTACCTGGCCATGTTCTGGATGCTGAACACCATCGGCTGGGTTACCTTCTACTGGCACTGGAAGCAGCTTGGGGTTTGGAGCGGCAACACTGCCCAGTTCAACGAGAACTCCACCTACCTGATGGGCTGGCTGCGGGATTACCTCTGGGCCAACTCCGCCCAGTTGATCAACGGCTACAACCCCTACGGGATGAATAACCTGGCGGTTTGGGCCTGGATGTTCCTGTTCGGCCACCTGGTGTGGGCAACTGGGTTCATGTTCCTGATCTCCTGGCGCGGCTACTGGCAAGAGCTGATCGAGACCTTGGTGTGGGCGCATGAGCGCACTCCCTTGGCCAAGCTGATCCGCTGGAAAGACAAGCCGGTGGCCATGTCGATTGTCCAAGGTCGTCTGGTGGGTCTGGCTCACTTCACGGTGGGTTACGTGTTGACCTACGCGGCCTTTGTTATCGCCTCGACAGCCTCTCAGTCGGGGTAGCAAGCCCATAACCTGCTGAATAGGGATCCCTTGGCTGGTCCAGGGATCCCTTTTTTGTGGGTTGGTAGAGTGGTGATATGAAGTTTAGGGTCTGATGAGTTTGGTCGATGACTCTAGCCGCCCGATTGGATCCCTATATCAGGCGATATACCTTTGAGGAGTTTCATCGACTGATTGAGTCTGGACAGATTGAAGAGCCCAATCAGTTGGAGCTGATTGACGGGCTCCTGGTTCAAAAGATGACGAAAGGGGAGAGGCACGCCGCCTACTGTAGCCGCCTGTACCGACTGTTGGTGGGCCTTGTGCAGGAGCAAGCTATTGTGCGCACTCAGGATCCGGTGCAACTGCCCCCCAATCACGAGCCAGAGCCCGACTTTGCCATTGTGCGCTTTCAGCAGGATGAGTACCGCTCTCGGCATCCTCAGCCCGAAGACATCTATCTCATCATCGAAGTGGCTGATTCTTCCCTTACCTATGATCGGGAAGTCAAACTCGGACTCTACGCCAAAGCCGGGATCCCCAACTACTGGATCTTGAACTTGCAAGAGAACTGCCTAGAGACGTACAGCTTGCCAACGGAGTCGGGAGTTTACCAGAAAAGAGAGGCTTACACCCCCGAGGAGAAAGTTGGGATCCCAGGGATCCTGGCTGGAGAGTTGAGTCTGGATCAGGTTTTTTCCATCGGTTAAGGCAGGGATCCCTTGCCGGCAGATCGAGTCTTGGCTGGCAGGAGCATGACTCTATTCAATGATACGCTGGACTATACTGAAAATAATGTACAGTATGTTCAGTATGGCTGCTTGGTATGGCTAGGTATGTGAAACCGAGAGAGGCGGCGGATTATTTTGGGGTGTGTCTCCACACTT
>NZ_JANSIL010000170.1:0-33023 GCF_047462015.1 Synechococcus sp. R5-13
GCTTGCCAACTGCAGGGCTACCGAAAGCCCGCCCTGTACTGCGAAGCAGTCAGGGTCGGGTAGTTTACTGAATTAGGATGGGAAAGCGTGGTTTTGCCGTGTCGGCCCGCTTGTTCTTCTCTTGGGTAGGTCTGGAGCAGCGCAGATGGCAGTTTACGAGGGCAATTTTGTTCAGACGGAGGATCTGCGTCTGGCCATTGTCATCGGTCGGTTTAACGACCTAATCACCGGCAAATTGTTAGAAGGGTGCCAGGACGCGCTGAAGCGGCATGGTGTGGATGTCGGCCCGGAGAGCAAGCAAGTGGACTACTACTGGGTGCCGGGCAGTTTTGAGGTGCCTTTGCTGGCCCACCAACTGGCCCAATCTCGCCGTTATGATGCCATCATCTGTCTGGGGGCAGTGATTCGCGGGCAAACTCCCCACTTCGACTATGTGGCAGCGGAGGTCTCCAAGGGCATTGCGGCGGCAGGATTTCGTACCGGAGTGCCGGTTATTTTCGGGATCATCACCGCCGATACCCTGCAGCAGGCTCTGGAGCGGGCCGGGGTCAAGAGCAACAAAGGTTGGGAATACGCCATGAGTGCCCTGGAGATGGCGACGCTGATGCGCCAAGTTGCCCCCGTGCTCCAAGGCAGCTACGGCCACAGCGGCAACGGGGCCGGATCCCGTCCGTCTCTGCCCGGTGGAGCGGAAGCCCTGCAGTCTACCCTGGACAGCGCTGCCTATTGAGGGCGGGTGAGGCGAGTCAGCACTTCGTTGGAGCGCTGCACAAAGGCCCGCGCGGCTGCCGGGTCAAAGCTTTTCTGGGTAATCAAAGCCAAATCGTAGATGTGATTGCAGATGAGGTGAACCAAGTCGGGATCCCGCCCCCGATCGGCAAGAGACTGCAGGTTTTGGATAAGGGGATGGGCCGTGTTCAGAACCAGCGTGTGCTCTTCCAGAAACTCCAGCGGCTTCTGCTGGATAACGGCGTTGAGCTCCTGTAGGCGCCGCAGCGTCTCCGGCAGCAAGATCATGGCCGGAACCGACTCTGATTTAAGAGCTTCTGCTTGGATCTGCAACTTGTCTTTGCCCAGGGCTTGTCGGAAGAGATCGATCAACTTTTGGCTGCGGGTTTTTTGCGTTACCGGATCCACAATTTCGGCGGCTTTGTCTTTATCCACCAGCGTTTCATCCAGCTCAGAGTCCACCCGCTTAAATTGGATCCCTTCTTCTTTGTATTCCCGCTCCAAAAAGCTGCTGAAGTGGCTGTCGATCCAGCTATCCAACATGATCACTTCCAGCCCTTGAGAGCGGTGGAGATCGATGTAGGCGCTCTGGGCCGCCTCATCGGTGGCGTAGTAAACTCGCTTGTTTTGCTTGTCGCGGGTGCGCTCCAGGTACGCTTTCAGGGTCACATATTCGGGTTTGTCAGCAGGGGATCCGGCCACTCGGAAAATGAGAATATCCTTGATCTGGGCAAAGAACTTGTCATTGTTCATCGCCCCAAACTTCATAAAGAGGCTGATGTCGGGCCAGACCTTGACGTATTTTTCGTAATCTTCCCTGTATAGTTCATTGAGACGATCCGCCACCTTTTTGGCAACGTGATCCCCAATGCGTCTTACGGTGCGGTCATTTTGCAAGAAGCTGCGAGAGACGTTGAGGGGAATATCCGGACTGTCGATGGCCCCCCGCAGAGGCAGGAGAAACTTGGGGATAACTTCCTCACAGTTATCTTGGACAAAGACTTGATTGCAGAACAGCTTGACTTGACCCTTGGTGGGATCAATATCCGGGCGCAACTTGGGGAAATAGAGGATCCCTTGCACGATGAAGGGATAGTCGGTGTTGATGTGTACCCAGAAGTGGGGATCCTCTTGGAAGGGGTAGAGGTAGCGATAAAACTCTAGGTAATCCTCATCTTTGAGTTCGGAAGGTGAAGTTCTCCACAGGGGCTTTTGCTTGTTGATCACTTCCCCGTTTAATTTGATGGGAACGGGGATGAAATCGCAGTATTTGCGAACCAATTCCCGAATGCGGCTTGGCTCCAGGTATTCTTCGTTTTCGGGGGTGATGTAAAGGGTAACGGTGGTGCCGATGCTGGAGCGCTCGGAATCGGAGAGGGTAAAAGTGGTGGTGCCGTCACAAGCCCACTTCACCGGCGTGCTGCCGGGCCGATAGGAGAGGGTGTCGATCTCCACCCGCTGCGACACCATAAAAGAGGAGTAGAATCCCAGACCAAAGTGGCCAATAATCGCCTGTTCTGCGTCTTTGCCCTTGTACTTTTGAATGAACTCTTCAGCGCTGGAAAAAGCCACCTGGTTGATGTATTTTTTCACTTCCTCGGCAGTCATGCCAATGCCGTTATCGGCCACCGCTAAGGTCTTGGCCTCCTTGTTGAGGGCAATCGTAATCTCCGGCTCTGGGAGATCTGCCACTTCGCCGGCAAGGCTGGCCATCTTCAGCTTGGTGATGGCATCAGCAGCATTGGAGATCAGCTCCCGCAAAAAGATCTCTCGATCCGAGTAGAGAGACTGCTTGATGATGGGAAAGATGTTCTCGGTGTGGATGGTGATGGATCCCTGTTCCAGCACGGTCATAGGTGGCTCAGCACTCAAACAAGCTCAGTGCTAATCTACAGAGACCGAAAAGTCCCCGACAAGCAGGCTCTTTTTCGGAAATCCGCACTCGCAACCGAACCGGCTCTCTAGAGCTGAGCGGCTCCGGGCGGAGCTTGGGCTTGGCCGTTCCCATCAGTGGTGCGGAGCGCTTCATCCAAAGCAAGTTGTTGGGCCCAATCCTGGCCGATCCGAATGGTGACGTCGGAGTTGAGAACGCCGGTGGACTCTACCCGCATCTCTCCTAGGCCGATGGCGGCGCGGATCTGTTTAGCCCCCTCCCGATCCCCGCTCTGGGCGAGGATCTCCGTTTGCTGCAGCACCTGGGTGCTGTCTTCCACAGCAAAAGCATGGACGTATCCTTGCCTCACCAATTCTTGCACCATACGGCGGGCCATCCCCGGCTCTCCGGTTGCGTTTTGCACGGCTATGCGCAGGCGGTGTGGAGGAATGCGGGCTACCTCTGCCTCCAGGCCAAAGTGGGAGACGGCCACCCGTCGGATCCCGGCTGGATCCGGCAGCCAGTAGCTGGTGGAAAATTCTCCCGGCTGGCTGAAGCGGCCCGGCAACAGCACCAGGTCGATGCGATCGCCCCCAGAGGTGAGGACAAACTTGGCCAAGCTCAGAACCTCTTCCCAGGTGAGGTTGGTATCGAGGTTGGTGCGGATAACCTGCAAAATCTTTGGGATCCGCGGCCAGACAGCAGGGGAGAGCAGTTCCCGGCTCAGGGCCCGCAGCAATTCCTGTTGCCGTTGCACCCGACCGATATCCCCCAATCCCAGGTGATCGCGGCGAAAGCGGGCAAAGTGGTGGGCTTGTTCCCCGTTGAGGCGTTGCCAGCCGGGTTCCAGGTGGATAAACAACTGCTGGGTGTGATCCACGTATTGCATCGGTTCCGGCACGTAGATTTCCACGCCGCCCACCGCGTCGATCAGCTCTTCCAGAGCATCGGTATTGAGGCGAATGTAGCGGTCAATCGGGATCCCACCCATCAAGTGGCTGACCACCTGGGCCGCCAGCGCCGGGCCCCCTGCCAAGTTGGCAGCATTGATCTTGGTCACGCCAAAGCCGGGCAAGCGCACACGAGTGTCGCGGGGGATGGACAAAACGGTAATCCGCCGCGCCTGGGGATCAAAGCGGGCCAAGAGAATGGTGTCGCTGCGGGTGTGGAAGCGATCTCGCTCTGTGGGCAAGGGCAGGGTGGGATCCGGGTTGTCTGTGCCGAGAATGAGGATATGCAACGAGCGATCCAGAGCCGCAGCCCGTAAGGCATCGGGACGGAAGGCTTCTTGTTCTGCAGGTGTGAGGGAAGTTGGGATCACCTGACGGGGCAACATCACGGCCAGGAGGGCACCGGCAGAACCCGCCAACACAGCCGTGAACCCCAACAACAGCCAGAGGATCCCCTGACGAATAGCCTGCTGACGAGCTGCGCGGACACGGTCAGGACGGGGGGGATAGTGGAAGGAGGGCATCAGGTCAGACCAGGCCTCGCGAGCGCGTACAGGAAAGGGTGTACTGTCTGGGTGGTGTTGCCAACTCCACCAATTCAAGGCCATGTTACCCTATCCTCAGTTTTCAGAGTTGTCTGGATCCAACTTCAGCGAGGTAGCAGTCGCCACAGGGGGATCCCTGCAGCCGTTGTCGGGAAAGTCAGAGGTGCATCTTTGGCTGCAGACAGTCCCCCCGTTGGAGAAGTTGCTCCCCCAGCTCGGCCTTCTTTCCCCTGAAGAATGTCGGCGGGCAGAGCGTTTACAACTGCCGGCAGATCGGCGCCGCTTTCTGGCCGGTCGTCTTGGGTTGCGGAGCTTGCTTAGCCGCTACAGCGGCATTCCGCCCCAGGGGATCCCCCTCGACCACAGTTCTACCGGCAAACCCTACTGGCGGGATCCACCCCTACCGCTGCAGTTCAACCTCAGCCACTCCCACGAGCGCGTCCTGATCGGCCTGAGATGGCAATACCGCATTGGAGTGGATCTGGAATGGGTTCGGCCTGTGCTCCGCTGGCAGCGCATCGCCCAACGCTATTTTTCGGCTGCTGAGCAGGGCCGTTTGGCCAGCTGTCCAGCTCCAGAGCGGGATGCCCTTTTCTTTCAAATGTGGACACAAAAGGAGGCGCTCCTGAAGGGAACAGGCAGGGGTCTGGCCGGCTCCAGAGCTTTGGACGGGGACTCTTGCTGGGTAACCCTACCCCTTCGGGTTGCCGGTGGCTACGCCGCTGCGGTAGCCCTTGAAATGAGGGGCGAAATACCCGAAGACGGAGGGGAAGCCCTAACTGTGCGGCTCTACACGGATGTAGAGGGCTAGACAGCCGCAGCGGCAAAATCTCTCCACCCACCGCTCGAGCTGCTATCTTGAGTTTCCAAGCTACTCCCCTCAGCGGGAGAGAGTTTTTGATTCCATGGTGTTGCCATGTTAAGCAGGTTCTGTCGTTTCCTGGTGTTGGGAATTTGGCTATCGGTTCTCATGATTGGGATCCCTGGCCTGGCGCAGGCGCGGGATCTCTCCAGACAAACGCCGCAGGAGAAGGTTATTGAGTTGGGTACTGCCGACAATCAGTTGGTGTTTGTGCCCAAGGAACTGTCTTTTCGCAACGGCAGCCTCTACCGTCTCCGCCTGAGCAACCCCAGCCAATTGAAACATTATTTCAGCGCCAAAGATTTTGCCGATGCCGTTTGGACCCGTAAGTTGGAAGTGGCCGGTGTGGAAATCAAGGGCCAGATCCGAGAACTGGAGCTGAAGCCAGGCGCTTCGGTGGAGTGGCAATTTATTCCTCTGAAATCTGGGGTCTATTCTCTGGTTTGCACCATCCCCGGCCACGCTGAGGCGGGCATGATTGGGCAGATTACCATCGGCGATTGAGATCCTCTTCCTGGGCTACCCGGCCAAAAGGGGATAGAAAAGAGAAAGACGCTGCCAGGCCAATCCATGAAAAACCCGCTCACGCCCAAAGCCCTTCGCGCCACCGACGCGAACGCGGAACACTGGACTCGGCGACGCCAGGCAGCTTCCCCTCGAAAGAGCAGGCCCCCCCTTTCGGAGCGGATTGCCGGCTATGCCCTCGCGCTTCTCTCCCTCACTGCCGTCCACGGGATCCGCTACTACAACGAACCACAACTGACCGTCGGCAGCCGCTCCCCGCAGACGTTTCTCGCCCCTGCTGCGGCGGAGATCGAAGATGTGGAGGCTACCCAGGCCCGACAAGCTGAGGCGCGACGGCGGGTGGTTCAGGCCCTCAAAATCAACAGCACCGCCAACGACAGCATGCGGCAAAACCTGGAGGGTCTCCTGGCTGAGGTGGAGGCCATCCGCCAAGAGGCAGGTTCTCTGCCCTATGTTTCTGTCCAGTTGCTGTCTCTGCCAACGCAGATCTACCTGCGCCAGCTTTCCCCAGAGGAGTGGGAACTCCTTCAGGCTCGCGCCCGACAAGAGGCCATCCGCGGAGCCACCCCATCTCCTTTGGAAGAGCTTTCTTCGGGGCGACCGGAGCAGCTTCCTCCGGAGCAGCGGGCCAAGCAAGAGCTTGTCGAGGTTTGGCAGCGGGTCTGGTTGGACGGATCGGCCACCCAGATGGCGGCGACGGATCCCTATACCCAGTTGATTGCCCAGGTGGAAGCGGCGCAGCAGCGCTATCGGGCAGCTTTGCCGGCTCTGGAGCAGCTCACCCCCCCTGTTCCGGCCACCGTTCTCAATTTGGCAGATGCGGATTGGCAGCATTTGCAAACCTTGAGCCGGCGGGTCTTGGAGCGCCTGCAGAAGATAGGGATTGTGGATGGCCTGCCCCGCGAAGTTCGCGCCGAAGGGATCCAAGCCCAACTGGACGATTTGATTTTTCCGGGCAGCGCCGCCCAACGACAGGAGTTGCAAGGGCTGGTCTATCAGTGGCTGCAGCAGGTGCTCATTCCCAATGTGGAGGTGGATCCCCAGCGCACCGAGCAGCGCATCCGCGCCGAGCTGGAAAAAGTCGAGCCGGTTCTGATCTCGGTTGCCGAGAACCAGGTGATCGTGCGAGCAGATCAGCTCATCACTCCCGAAATTTTTCTCATCTTGGACCACTTTGGGCTTACCCAGCGCGGGATCAACGTCTGGGGCTTGGTGGGGGTGGCCGGCGTGATGGGCCTGGGCCTGGCTGTCTTTGTGCCTCTGCAGCAACGCTTGCGGCCAGGGTTGCGCCGCCGGGATCGAGTGTTGATCCTCATGGTTTCCCTGACCGCTCCCCTGTTGGCGGCCTTGTTCAAGCTGGAGTTCAGCTCCTTGCCGGCGGTGGGGCTGTTGCTGGGCAGTTTTTACGGGGCAGGGCTGGGCCTGGTGGTGGTGGTGGGCCAGGCGTTGTTTTTGCCCTTGGTCTCCTCTGCCAACCTGCTCACCCTTGTACCCTTGCTCTCCGGCAGCGTGGTGGCCTCTGCCTTGGCCGGGCGTTCCCGTTCCCGCGAAGAGCTGGCCTTGTTGGGAGGAGGAGCGGCAGCGGTGCAGATGCTGGCCTACGGGGCGGTTAGCTTGGCCACCACCGGTGGCATCGACCTGTTGGCCATGGCTTTGGCAGGGGGAACCAGCTTGGGATGGAGCATTGTTGCCCTGGGAGCCAGCCCCTACCTGGAGCGCCTATTTGACTTAGCCACCCCCATTCGTCTGATCGAGTTGAGCAATCCCAATCGCACGCTGCTGCGGCGGCTGGCTGCAGAGGCCCCCGGCACCTTCCAGCACACTCTGCTTGTGGCCACTTTGGCAGAACGGGCTGCCCAGAAGCTGAACCTCAACGTGGAGCTGGTGCGCACCGGCACTCTTTACCACGACATCGGCAAGATGCTGCAGGCCCGCTACTTCATCGAGAACCAGATGGGCAGCCTCAACCCCCACACCCAACTGGACGATCCCTATCGCAGTGCTCAGATTATCAAGGCCCACGTCAGCGATGGCTTGCGCCTGGCCAAGCAATATAATCTGCCTACCGCCGTCCAGGCGTTTATCCCTGAGCACCAGGGGACGATCCTGATTGCCTATTTCTACCATCAAGCCCAGATGAAAGCCGGGGGTCAGCCCGTACCCGAAGAGCCGTTCCGCTACGATGGCCCGATCCCCCAGAGCAAGGAGACGGGGGTGGTGATGATGGCCGATGCCTGTGAAGCCGCCCTGCGCAGCATGACTCTGAGCGATGGCTTCGGTCCCGATGTGGTCGAGCGGGCAAAAGCTGTTGTCCGCAAAATTGCCCAGGCCCGTTGGCAAGATGGCCAGTTGGTTGATAGTGGGCTGACGCTGGAGGATTTGGAGGTGGTGGCAGACGCTTTCGTGGAGGTCTGGCGGGAATCCAACCACGAGCGCATTCCTTATCCCAGTTTCACCCCTGCCCCCTCGCTGCCTGAGACTCCTTCTGCTCAGGCCCAGATCCCGGTGTCGATGAGCCACTCCACGGGATCCCCTTAGCCAGGTGACCTCTCCCGTTCGCGTCAGTGAGACGGAGTCCTCAGAAGCTAAGTAGGTGGAGAAAGGTCTAGCCCTGCGGCTCATCGATCAGTACGATAGGGGATCGTTCTGTGGATCCAATGTGAACCAAGGCAGTCCTAGGATTTGCAGCCCTAGGCGGAGGATTTTTGTTTTATTGTTTTTGGATGGCCTGCTGAATGCTTCATGGAGCTCCTACTTCCTCTGGCGATCCCAAAGCTTCTGCAGCTCCTTTTCAGATTCCACCTCTGTCTCAGTCCAGCCCTGTGCAACTTTCGCTGGTCATTCCCACCTACAACGAAGCCTCTAGCATTGGCAGCTTGGTCAGACAATTGTGTGCCCACCTAGACACGATTCTGCCTGGAAGCTATGAGTTGATTGTGGTGGATGACAATAGCCCCGATTACACTGCCAAAGTGGCCCAAGGATTGCAAAAAGAATTCCCTCAACTGCAAGTCATTTGTCGCCACCACGAACGAGGCCTGGCCACTGCCGTGCTGCGGGGATGGCAGGCTGCCCGCGGCGAGGTGCTGGGGGTTATGGATGGGGATTTGCAGCATCCGCCGGAGATTGTCCTCAAATTGTGGCCGCTCATCCAGAAAGGGGCAGATTTGGTGGTGGGCAGCCGCTATGCACCATCGGGAGGGGTGAGCCACTGGAGCCTGGGCCGGCGCATTGTCTCCCGCGGGGCCCAATGGATTGGGCTGGTTCTGCTGCCGGGAGTTTTCAGCCGTGTTTCCGATCCGTTGAGCGGACTGTTCCTGGTCAGACGCCAGTCTATTGCCGGGATCCCGCTCAACCCCAAGGGTTACAAGCTGCTGATCGAGGTGCTGGCGCGGGGCCGGGTGAAAACCATTGCTGAAGTCGGCTACATCTTTCAGGAGCGCCAAAAGGGGGAGAGCAAAATCCAACTGCAAACTTGTCTCCAATATCTCCACCACCTGATGGTGCTGCGCTTTTCGCTAGGGCAGGTGGGATCCTTTTTGCGCTTCAGCACGGTCGGCCTGTCGGGCACCTTGGTGGACATGGCTTTGCTCTATGTGTTGCACGATCCCGCCAACTTGGGATGGGATCTCATAACCAGTAAGCTGGTTGCTTCGGAGGTGGCCATTCTCAATAACTTCCTCTGGAACGACCTGTGGACTTTTCGCCATGTGACCCGCTTGCAGCCGGGGCCCTGGAATCGCCTGAAGCGGTTGGCGAAGTTTAACGTTATCTGCTTAATTGGCTTGGTTCTCAACACTTCACTGGTGACCTTGCTGAGCGAGCGCTTGGGCATTCATTATTTGTTGGCCAACTTAATTGCCATCGGTATTGTTGTATTCTGGAACTTCTACCTCAACTCCAAGCTGAGCTGGAGGAGTGCAGAGGTTAAGTCGGACTCTGTGGGTGGCCAGTCTTGAGTATGGCTTTTTCCAGGAAGAGCCAATCCGGAGGTATGGGCATTTCGCTCATTTCCTCACTGTCTGGGCCCCCTTTGGCATCCACCTTCGCCCCTTGTTCCTATGGCTGCGCTAAGTAGAGTTGGGGCGGATCCCCTCTAGGGCGATGATCTCCTGGATCACCGAGCGAACAACGGGAGCAGCCGTCGTCGAGCCGAAAGCATCTTCCCCCTGCGGCTCGTCGATCACCGCCAAGATCACGTAATTCGGGCGAATGGCCGGGAAATAGCCCACAAAACTGGTGATGCGCTTGCCGGGCAAATAGCCCCCCCGTGGCCCGGCTTTCTGGGCAGTGCCGGTTTTGCCAGCGATCTCATACCCCTCGATCTTGGCCGATTGCCCCGTGCCAAAGTCCACCACATCCCGCATTTGGATACGCACTGCCAGCGTGGCTTGCTCGGATAGTACCCGCACCGGCTGCGGCTGCGGGGATCCCCAAACCAGAGTATCCGTATCCTTTTCCACCAAGCCTCGCACCACATGGGGCTGTACTTTCAGTCCGCCATTGGCAATGATGCAGTGCATGGCAGCCAACTGTAGAGGAGTGAGGGCCAGCCCCTGGCCGAAAGCGACAGTGGCCCGCTCCACCGGCACCGTAACAAACTGTCGCAGCGGTTTCAAACGGCTGGCCGGCTCAAAGGGCAAATCCACGCCACTGCGCTCGTTGAACCCCAGCCGCACCAAGGCATTGTAGTACTGGCGGGGATCCAGCTTGCGCATCAGGTGTACCATGCCCACATTGCTGGATTGCCGCAGGATATCCGTGACGCTCATCCAGCCATGGGCCCCTCGTTGGTGGTAGTCGTAATTTTGAATGGGCCACTGACCGATGAGAATCCGACCCTCGTCATAGACCCGTTCATCTGCTGTAAAGGCTCCAGCATCCAACCCAATGGCAATGTTGATGGGCTTGAAGGTGGATCCCGGCTCATACAAATCCGTTACCGCCCAGTTGCGAAAAAGACCGGGGTCATACTCAAAGTAGCGGTTGGGATCGTAGGTGGGCTCGCTCACCAGCGCCAGGATTTCCCCTGTCTGGGGCTGGAGGACAATCACCGTGCCCCGCAGGGCTCGAAACCGCTCCAGTTGCACTTTCAGGGCAGCGCGGGCAGCTCTTTGCAGGCGCATATCTAGGGTAAGTTGCAGCACCGTCTCGCCAGATTGCAGCAGCCCTTCCGGCACCTCGGCAGCCAACAGTCGTCCGTAGCCATCGCGAGGAATAGTAACAGGTTGAACGGTACGCTCCAGCAGCTCTTGTCGGGAATATTCGACTCCTGCTTGGCCCTGATGATCCAGATCTACATAGCCTACCACCTCAGCGGCCATCTCTTTTTGGGGGTAAACGCGTTGCCGCTCGCTCACCAGCTCCAGGCCATCCAGATGCAGAGCCTGAATTTGATCTGCCACCTCCTGGGATACCCAGCGCTCCACCCGCACTGCCTGATTGGCCGATAGCCGCTGCGCCAGTTGCTCTACTGGACGCCGCAACAGGGGAGCAAGAGCGGTGGCCATTTCCTCTGGAGTGCGTTTGCCAAAGAGGCGGGGATGGGCCCAGAGAGTATAGACGGGGCGATCTACGGCCAGCAATTCTGCCTGCTGCTTGGCAATAGAATGACGATCCACAATTGAGCGACGAGGAATGAAAGGTCTTAGCTGGGCTCGCTGCTGGGCTTCGGCTCGCTGCTGCAATAGGGGTGCCTGTTGATGTTGCAAATAAACCAGACGTGCTCCTGTTACAAATAGGGCGATGATCAAAGCCAGTCCGGTCATGCCGGCGCGAAAGTCAAGCTGGCGGGCCGTCGGGATCCGCTCCCCCAAGAGCCATCCCAGCGCTGTTCCCCACTGCCTAGAGCTTCGCGGTGAAGGGATCCAAGAACCTCTGCGTCGGCGCCGTTGAGCAAGTTGCCGGCCATTTTGCCTTGTCTCCAGAGATTTCGGCACAGGCCGCCCTACCCTAGCCCTAGGTCTGCCTTCCATTGCAATCCTCACATGAGCACCACCGCTAGTTTGGCGCTCATCCCACTGTTATGCCACCCCACAGCTTCTGGGAAAGACCTTGGGATCCCGAAAAGCAGCCCAAGAAATTTTAGAGGTGTTGGAGATAATTTAAGTGTTGGAGATAACTTAATTAATGCCTCAGAACATGAATTAGGTGCGGGCAAATCCTCAGACTTTTCGCACTTGGATCCACAGTTTTAAATCACATTCAAAAGAAACTGGGAAGACATGAAAAACCTAACTCACTTGCGTACATTCAACAGCTCAAACCTTTAACTTGCTTGATTTATTTAAAACCTCTTCCCGGCGCCTCGTGCAGTCAGCCACTCAATTTCCGCTCCTGGTTGGAGAGAGGGGAAGTTGAATACAGCACAGCGAAAACCGGAGGACTTACTGCTTTTCATAATTTTTTAAACGCTTCGTATTCTCGGAAACAGACGACCGGCAGACTAGCAAGCCATAATCTAAACAAATCCAGCTTTCTCGGAGTTAAGTCTATGAAATGCGTGGAGGAGAGCCACAACAAGCGCGTGTACCAAGAGTCTTCTGTAGGTTTCCTTGGGTCTCTTGCTACTTTTGTTTTTATCTGTTTCTTTGCGTTCATCCCTTTTATGGCTTTATCTTCGATCTGGTCTTCCCAGGGTGAGCGCCGTTTCACTTGTTTTCGAGTTGACCAGTCTACGGTTAATTGTGAAGTGTCTTTCCAGCCGTTTCTACCTTTGCCGAGCCAAACTACACTTCACATAGATGTAAGAGGAGCTGCAGTCAAAACTGAAATTGTGGAGGATGACGACGGAGAAAGGACTGAGCGCTACTATGTCACGCTGGAAAAGCCTACAGGGGAAACTCCAGCCTGGTTGGCCTTTGGTGAAAGTGAAGCTCAGGAATTGGCAAGGCGCGTTGATTCTTTTGTGAACAGTACAGAGAGTCGGCTCTTGATAGATATCGATAGATTTCACTTACTGGAGTTAGTGTTTGCGATCTTGTATTCTCTCCTTCCAGGGCTATTTCTGGCTCTACTTCTTTGGGTAGGAGCTCTCATGCTGAAGGTGTCTTTTTGGTGTCGCCGTCTAACGTTTGACCGCTCTAGGTACCAAATCCAAGAGGAGCACCTTACTCCTTTTGGGTCGCTAGGGCGGAAAACTTATTCCTTTGGAGATGTACAGCAGATTTTGGTTCAGGCCAAAAGGAATTTTGTTGAATTCTTTTCGGTAGAAGTGAAATTGCAATCGCGGAAACCTTTGCTGTCAGTCTGCTACACTGATAAGGAACCAGAGGCGCGGGCAGAGGCCGAGAAGCTAGGTCAACTTTTGGGGCGTCCGGTCATTTTGCTGGAGACAAAAAAATCGGATTGCTCAGATTGCTAGAGGGACGTAGCCCCGAGAGGTATTCAAGGTAAGTTAGATCTGTCCATCTGCCCATAGGGATCCCCTCCATTGCCTAGAGCGGTTTGGCTAATCCTGGGGTTGGGCTTGTTCATGCGGGGCCTGGTGGCTGCCCTTTTGCCGCCGGGCTTTGACGAAGCCTACTACTACCTCTACACCCGCCATCTGGATTGGAGCTATTTTGACCATCCGCCGCTGGTGGCCTGGACAACGGGCTTGGGGCCTGCCTTGACCGGCCAGGTGTCGGCTTTTTCTATTCGACTGGGATCCCTGCTGCTGTATTGTGGCTCTTCCCTATTCCTCTACTACACCGGAGCGCGCCTTTTCTCTGTTCGGGCGGGACTGATCAGCTTGGCGGCCATCAGCATCGCACCCATCCTTTGGATTGGGTTTGGGGTGCTGACCCTGCCGGATAGTCCGCTGGTCTTTTTTACGGCAGCAACCCTATGGGTGGCCAGCCAGGAGTTTTTCCCGGTGCCTTTGGGGCAGGGGAAATTGGGAGTCTATGGGGCGGCTCGCTATCGGCCAGGGCCTAGGCTAGCACTCACAGGTCTCTTGGTGGGGCTGGCCTGCTTGGGGAAGTACCACGGCTTGGCTTTGGGGTTCGGCCTGGTACTCTTTTGTCTGCTCAGCCCAGTTCATCGCTGTGCCTTGAGGTCGGGCTGGACGGTGCTGGCGGTGCTGGGTTTTGTGCTGGCCTTCAGCCCGGTGCTGATCTGGAACGCCCAGCAGGATTGGGTCTCCTTTCGCTTTCAGGCGGGCCGGGCGGTGCCGGAGGCAGGGTATCAACTGCAAGCGCTGGGGCTGACGATCCTTTCTGAAATCTTTTACCTGTTCCCCAGCTTGGGGATCCCTTTGGGGTGGGCGAGTTTGGCAGGGACGGGTCGGGTGGCCCTGCAGATTCTCCGCGGGATGCGGCTGACGGATGAAGAGCTCAAGCACCTTTTAATCCTGGCCTGTGGATTACCGCTGGTGTTGGCCTTTACCTTGATGGGAGGCTACCGGCCCATCTTGCCCACCTGGCCCATGCCGGGGTTTTGGGTGCTGACGCTGCTGCTGGGATCCTTCTGGGAACGGTGGCCGGGAGCGAAGCGAACCTTAGTGGGGACGGCGGTGATGGTCAGCTTGGTGGTGGGGGTGGGGCTGGCCCATGTGCGCTATGGCCTGCTGCAGGCTCCTGGCGGGCTGGGCCTGTGGCCCGTGGAGCAGGATCCCTCTACTCAGCTCATTGAAATTGAGCAGTTGCGGCAGCGCTTTCGGACGGATCCCCGCCTGGCTCAGGCCCTTGAGGAGGCAGAGTTCGTTTTTACCAATGCCTATTTTTTGGGCGGTCAGATCGCCATGGCCCTGGCTCCGCTGACGGACAAGCCTCTGACCTGCCTGGATGCAGATTTGCGGGGCTTTGCCTTTTGGTCGCAGCCGCAGGACTGGCTGGGGCAGGATGGGCTGCTCATCACTTCCAAGTTGTTCCAGCCGAGGGCAGGGATCCCAGCCACCTATGGCGACTACTTTGCCCAAATCGAGCCTGTGGCCGAGGTTCCCCTGGTGCGGGCAGGGGCGGTGGCGCAAACCTTTCAGGTGTACCTGGCTCGACAGATGCGCAAGCCCTATCCCCGCCCTTATTCCCGCCTGCAATAACAGCAGAGGACATCCTGGGCAAAGCTAGAGGGGGCGATGTCTGTCGAACCAGCGCATCAGCATTGCAGCCAAGCGTTCGGGGTTGTGGCGCACCAAGCCGGTCTCTGGATCCTCTTGCATGACGTTAGCCAAAACGGCGCGGCAGCCCAGGTAAGCCAGTTTGTCGGGATCCAACACCACAAACTCAGAACCGCTGCGGCGGTAATGCTCCAAAGCACGTGGGGAGGGTGGCTCCCGCTGCACCAGCACGCCGTCAAATAGGCGCACTCCTGCCACCCGATCCAGAGCCATGACGTGATCCCCAACAGTATAGCCGTCGGTTTCCCCCGGCTCGGTCATGATGTTGCAGACGTAGATGTGGGGGGCCATATTTTTGGCCAGAGCTTCCACAATTTCCGGTACCAACAGGTTAGGGATGATGCTGGTGTAGAGGCTACCCGGCCCCAGCACCACAAACTCTGCCGCCTCAATAGCCTCGATGACTTCCGGTAGGGCGGGAGGGTTGGGGGGGTCACAGCCGATTCGGCAAATGCGTCCTCCGGCTTTGGCAATGTTGGACTCTCCCACCACGCGGCGGCCATCGCTCAGCTCCGCCCAGAGGGTAACATCCGCCAGGGTGGCCGGCAGCACCCGCCCCTGAATGGCCAAGACTTGCGAGGTGGCAGTGATGGCCCGAATCAAGTCGCCGCCGGTTACCGCGGTGAGGGCAGTGATGAACAAATTGCCGAAGCTGTGGCCGCTCAACCCTTCCCCCGACTGGAAGCGATATTGAAACAGCTCGGTGAGCAGCTTTTCTTCGTTGGCCAGAGCAGTGAGGCAGTTGCGGATATCGCCAGGGGGCAAAACGCCGATCTCCCGCCGCAGACGCCCTGAGGATCCCCCGTCATCGGCCACCGTGACAATGGCTGTGATGTTGGAGCTGTAGCGCTTCAGACCCCGCAGCAGGTTGGAGAGGCCGGTGCCGCCCCCCAGTACCACAATGCGGGGACCACGGCTGAGACGCCGCCGCGACAACAGCTTATCCACCAGCGCTTCATCTCCCTCGGGGATCAGCACATCCTCGATGGAGCGCATGGCGCTGCGAAACCCCAGCACCACCATCATCAGCCCGATCCCGGTCACCAGGGGGCCACTGATGTTGTTCGGGATCCAAGTGGTGATCAGGCGCAGGGTGATGTCGATCAGCCGTTTTAAGCGAAAGATGGGGGTCAACTCCGTCCAGATGGCAATGCCCAGCACCATCAGCAGCACGCCCCCAACCGCCAGGCTCAGCCAGCGTTTAACGGCTAAACCGGGAAAGAGCCATTTCCAGCCACTTCCCGGCCAAGCAGCCTTGCGGCGGCGAATGCCCCAAGCGGCGGACTTGTTGCTGGGCAGGGGCTTAGGCATGGGAAGGTGCAGGAACGCCGGCCAAAGGGATCCTAACCTGTTGCTGGGCAACGCCGGCTTCGCCGGGCGCCGGGCCAAAGCGGGCTTCCAGCTCCCGCTGAGAGTCGAGCAGATGGCGATGCTGAACCTGAACATTCAGGTCGGGAAGAACGTGGTTGCCGGCAGGGACAGTCCAAGGCTGCAAATCCTGGGCCAGGCGCTCCACCAGGGCCACCGAGCGGTGCTGACCGCCGGTACAGCCGATAGCCAAAGTCAGGTGGGGGCGACGCTCTGCGCGGTAGTGGGGCCAAAACGCTTTGATCAGGGACAAGATGTGCTGGTAGGTGGATTGTGTGATGGGATCCGCAAACAAGAACTCCTGCAGCAGGGGATCCTGCCCGGTAAGGCGGCGCAGATGGGGCTGAAAGAAGGGGTTGGGCAAAAAGCGCACATCGAACAGCAAGTTGGCATCGGGGGGAACGCCGTATTTGAAACCGAAGCTGACCAGCCTTAGGTTGAGGGGCTGGGGGATCCCTTGCACCAAAGCTTGCAATTGCTGCCGCAGTTGCTGGGCATTGAGGTCGGAGGTATCCAACCAGTGGGTGCAGCGTTCCCGCACCGGGGCCAGAGCCAGCCGCTCTTGCTCAATGGCCTCCAACAAACCGGCAGCTTCCCCGTAGGGATGGGGACGGCGGTGGGCGCTGAGACGGTTGAGCAACACTGGGGAGCGGGCCTCCAAGAATAGGAAAGGGATCCCTTGCGATTGCACCCAAGCAGCCAGGGTGGGAACTTGATCCCGGTACTCCTGGGCGTGGAGATTCAAGCTGATGGCCAAAGCAGCGTGATGGGTCCGCATCGCCTCAACCAAGGGGATCACCTGGGCAGGCGGGATCCCTTCTAGGCCGGTGTACCCCAGTTGTTCCAACTGCTGGATGGCCAAAGTTTTCCCGGCTCCCGTCAGGCCGGCAATGACCAGAACGGGGGGCGCGACTGACATGGGTTTATCCTGCATGGAGCTTATTCTAGGGCGAGAGGCGGCCAAAACAAGCGCCGGAAGAATGGGGGGCTCAGCCACGCGGGGCGCCTAGAAACCATCCTCTCAGGCCGGCGAGGCTTTTGTAGCTTTTTTATCCATTTTCTCATCCGGTGCCGCCGGTCTCAGGAGGGGAGCGCT
This sequence comes from Synechococcus sp. R5-13, assembly GCF_047462015.1. Lineage (NCBI taxonomy): Bacteria > Bacillati > Cyanobacteriota > Cyanophyceae > Synechococcales > Synechococcaceae > Synechococcus > Synechococcus sp. R5-13. The sequence goes on from NZ_JANSIL010000170.1 coordinate 17,046, forward strand.
GGGGCAGAGATCCGCCAAAAAACATTGCTGGCACAGAGGCCTGCGGGCAGTGCAGATGGCCCGCCCGTGGTCGATCAGACGGATAGACCAGTTCTCCCAATCCGCCTGCGGCAACAACTGCATCAGATCCTTTTCGATGCGCACAGGATCCTCGTGCTCAGTGAGGCCGAGGCGGCGGCTGAGGCGCTTGACATGGGTATCGACGGTAACCCCGGCATGGATGCCAAAAGCATGGGCCAGCACCACGTTGGCCGTCTTACGGGCCACACCGGGTAGGGTGAGCAGCTCCGGCATGGTGCGGGGCACTTGACCACCGAAATCGCTCAAGATCTTGCGGCAGGCTTCCTGAATGTGCTTGGCCTTGTTGCGATAGAAGCCGGTGGAATGGATGAGAGCCTCGATCTCCTCTCGCGGCGCTGTCGCCAGGGCCTGGGCATCCGGGAAGCGACGAAACAGCTCCGGCGTTACCTGATTCACCCGCTCATCCGTACACTGAGCGGAGAGGATGGTTGCCACCAAAAGTTGCAGCGGCGTCCGGTAGTGGAGGGCACAGGTGGAGTTGGGGTAGTGGCGCTTCAGCCGAAGCAGGATCTCCAAAGCTCGCTGGCGCAGGGCCCGTTTGCTGGCCATCTTCCCCTAGCCTGACCCGGTCACAATGGCGAGGGTGTCTTTGAAGATCAGCACCACCCCCAATCCCAGTAACAACACCAAGCCCGTCTGCATCACCCGCTCCTCCAGATGCTTGGGCAGCCGTTTGCCGCGGATCGCCTCCAGGATCAAAAAGGCAATGTGTCCCCCGTCCAAGGCAGGCAGGGGCAACAGGTTGAGAAAGGCCAGGTTAATGCTAATCAAAGCGGTGAAATTAAACAGGCTGGCGGCGTCATCGCGGGCCAGATCCGCCCCAATCTTGACGATCCCCACCGGGCCGGAGACCTGAGCAGCCGTGCTTTGGAAATTCTGAACCAACTGCTGCAGGCCGTTCAGATTGAGCATCACCACCCGCTGGTAGGCATTTCCCGCCTCCGTGAGGATCTCAGCCACACTCTGAGGGGGACGCAAGGTCACCTCCTGGTGGGGGGCCAAGGTCACTCCAATGGCCACCGTCTCTCCCCGCACCTCTGGGATCACCGTCAATTGCAGGGGATCCCCTTCCCCACGCTGCACCTCCAGGGGAATGGGCCGGTTCTCGCTGCTGCGGATCAGCACCTGAAAATCGTTCAGAGCTGCCAAGGCCGCCGTCTCGTCGGCAATCCCCCTGTAATCGCGATCGGCTGCCTGCAACACCACATCCCCTGCCTTCAGGCCGGCCCGCTCCGCCGGGCTATCGGGCATCACCTGAGGGATGAGAATGCCGGGATGGAGGCGCGTTACCGAGGGGATCCCCACCGAGGCGAACATCAACACCAGCACCAGATAGGCGAAGAGCAGGTTGGCCATCACCCCCGCACTCATCACCACCAGGCGATCCAGCACGGGGCGGTTTTTCAGCAGATCCGGGTCGTCGGGGGGGTAGGGAGAATGTTCATCTTCGTCAGGAAAGCCCACGTAGCCCCCCAGCGGCAGGGCGCGAATGGCGTACTCTGTCTCCTTGCCCTGGTATCGCCACAACACCGGGCCAAACCCCAGCGAGAAGCGGTTGACGTGGATCCCTTGGAGTTTGGCTGCCGCAAAATGGCCTGCCTCATGCACCAGGATCAGCAGGGCGAGAATGGCGATGGAGAGGAGAACAGACATGCGCTAGCTCTGAAGAAGGCACAGAAGAAAGAAGTGGGGAGCAGAGAGCCACCCGAGGCTATTTATCGAGGCTATTTATCAAGGCACATAATCCAACACATGATAAAGAACCCTAAAGGAATCTCACAAAAACCTACAGGGCCTCTCAGAATACCTGCTCCACTTCTAAAATGTCGGGGATGCTTTCCCGCAACTTGCGCTCAATGCCCATCTTCAAAGTCATGGTTGAGCTGGGGCAGGCTCCACAGGCCCCTTGCAGGCGCAGCTTGACCACCGGGCCATCGATTTCCACCAGTTCCACATTGCCCCCATCGGCCATCAAGTAAGGACGCAGCTCGTTCAGGACTTTCTCGACGTTCTCGGTATTGAGTTCCAGTGCTTGTGCCATGGTTGCTTTTAGCCTCGTTGAGATTTGGATTGTAGCGGTTTCTCCACAGATCCCTCAAGTCGGCAAGGGATCGCTATGATTTCAGCATAGTCTGAATCCTTCTGGGGGAGGGCTGGCTTGGTTGTCCGGATCCCTCCAACACCAGACGACTAGAATGAGAAGGAAGCAGATTTGCCTATTCCCAGCAGCATCACCCACTCAGCAGGGCCGTCTTTTTTCTTATGCTAGACGCTTTACTGATCGCGATCTTCATGTTGGCCGGGGCTGGTCTCGGGTTTTACGGCCTGGATTTGCTCCCTCCTGCCGCCATTCAGGGGGCCAATGTGGAAGGAGCCCGTGTCGTCACCAGCGGCTTTGGCGTGCTGGCAGGGCTGGCTTTGGGATCCCTGGTGCGCTGGAGCTACCGTCGCTTTGAGGCCAATGTGCGCTCCTTGCCGCCGGACGTGTTGATCAGCCGCTCGGTGGGGTTGGTGATCGGCTTGGTGATCGCCAATCTGGCCATGGCTCCTGTGTACTTGCTGCCCTTGCCTCCCCAACTCAACAGGTTCCTCGAGCCACTGGCTTCGGTCTTTTTCAGCTTGGCCTTTGCCTATCTGGGGGTCAGCCTGGCCGATACCCACGGCCCCTCGCTGCTGCGGCTGTTTAACCCCAACTATGCTTTGCAGGCAGCCCTCTGGGCGGAGGGCAATGTGGTGGCTGCCACGGCCAAGGTTTTGGACACCAGCTCCATCATCGATGGCCGAGTGGCTCAGTTAATCGAGACAGGTTTTTTGGAAGGAACCCTGGTGGTTCCTCGCTTTGTGCTGACGGAATTGCAAACCATCGCCGACAAGGCCGATGCCCAAAAACGAGAGCGGGGCCGCAAAGGCTTGGATACGCTGCAGGCTCTACGAGAAGCCTACCCCGATCGTTTCGTTATTCACGAAGCCAACTATCCGGATCTGAGCACTGTGGACGAAAAGCTGGTGCGCCTCACCCAAACCGTGGGGGGAGCGCTGCTTACCACCGATTACAACCTGAAGAAGGTGGCGGCTCTGCAGGGGGTCAAGGTGCTGAATGTGAATGAGTTGGCCGAGGCGCTGCGGCCCATCTATGTTGCCGGCGACAGCTTTGATATCAAGATCACCCGCGAAGGAAAAGAGCCAGGTCAAGGGGTAGGCTACTTGGAAGACGGCACCATGGTGGTGGTGGAAGAAGGGCAGCGCTCTGTGGGCAAAACCCGCTCTGTGGTTGTGACCAGCGCCATTCAAACCTCAGCAGGCCGCATGATCTTCGCCCGCCTCAACAAGGACTCTGCCCCACTAACCCGCCCGGCCTCTGATCCGGCCAGCCCGGCTTCCTCTGGAAAAACCTGAGTTTTGGCCTACGTTCCCCTAGCGCAATGGTGGCTTCATCCCAAATGGGCGCCCTCCGACCCACTCCGATGTTCTACACGCAGGATCGCCAGAGGCGCTTCTGGAGTTTTTACTGGGAAGATGCCGAGAAATATGGCATCCACCCTCAGCACATCGTGAGCGGACAGCAAATCTGGGAGGTGGCCAACGCTGGAGAGTACGAAGCCAAGCTCAACCAGGTCTTTGCAAGCGGGGATCCCCTCTCCTACGAATGTCAGGTGCTCTCGCCCCGCTACAAGTTGCATCTGCATCTTTCTCTCAACCCTGTACGGGACATGGAAGGGGAGGTGGTGGCGGTTGCGGCAGTGGGCAAGTTGCTGGGGGCTACGCCTTTTGCGTTGGCCGGAGGAACCAGCAGCCCCAACAGCCAGCCCCATGCTCTCCCGGCCGATCCGGTACAGGGGATCACGACGCAGTTGGTGCGCAACATCCGGCATTCCCTGGATATCCGGCAACTGTGCCAGCAGACCGTGGAGCAGTTGGGGCAACTGTTTGAGGTAGATCGCTGCCTGATGGCCCTCTACGAGGTGGGGCAAGACTCCCTCACGGTCAATGCCGAGTACCGCCGCCATCCTGGGGATCCCTCCCTGCTCCACCAGACTCTGAAGCTGGCAGATTACCCCCATTTGTTGCAGGCCCTCAGACAGGAAGAACCGGTGGAGGCGGGGCGACATCTGGCCATTGCCATGTCTTACCAGGGCTACGCCAACAGCCTGCTCTGGCTGGAAGTATTGGATCCGAACAGGGTTCCTGTTTGGCAGCCAAGCCACATTCAGGTACTCCAGAGCATTGCCACCTACCTGGGCGCAGCCATTGCCCACGCCATTTTGCTGGATCAAAGTCGCCAACTGGCAACCCGCTTGCAGTTAGCCAACCAAACTCTGCGCCAGAAAAATAAGGAGCTGGAGCAGGCCCGTGCCCAAGCGGAATCGGCCAACCAACTGAAAAGCCAATTCCTAGCCAACACCTCCCACGAGCTGCGCACCCCTCTCAACGGGATCATCGGCTTTATCAAGCTGGTGCTGGACGGGATGGCCGAAAACCGCGAAGAGGAGCTGGACTTTTTGCAAGAGGCCTATCGCTCTGCCCTGCACCTGCTGGCCCTAATCAACGATGTGCTGGATATCGCCAAGATCGAGGCGGGCAAAATGCAGTTGGAGTTCCAGCCCTGCGACCTGCGAGCCTTGTTTAAGGATGTGGAGGCCAAGACTAGCCTGCAGGCCAGCCAGAAGGGCCTACAACTGAGCTTTCACTTGCCCAACACTGCAGATCAGATTTTGCTCTTGGGAGATTATCAGCGTCTGTTGCAGGTGATGCTCAATTTGGTGGGGAATGCCATCAAGTTTACCCCCAAGGGCTCGGTAACCGTGCGGGCGGATATCCTGCCCGGCAACCCGGGTTTGGCCCGCATCCGCGTCATCGACACCGGGATCGGGGTATCGCTGGAAAAGCAGCAGAAGCTGTTTCAGGCTTTCACGCAGGTGGATGGTTCCACCACCCGCCAATATGGAGGAACCGGCTTGGGCCTGGCCATCAGCCAACGCCTGGTGGAGGCGATGGGAGGGGAGATCAATTTCTACAGCTTGGGCGAAGGGCTGGGATCCACCGTCACCTTTACGGTGCCCCTCTACCGCAAGCCGCTCCTGAGCGGGGATCCGAACCCAGAGGCGCTCCCTGCTCAACCCGCCCGAGATAGACCTGAGGATGCGGATCCCACCTTGATTTCTGTTCCCAACTCAGTCCAGCGATGACCCACCCGGCCATTTCTCCTTCAACCGCTCTGGGTACCTCTCGGTTGCGGCGCAGCACTGCGCGAACATTCCCCCATGCCCTATCCTCGTAAACGGTTTGGTCAGCATTGGCTCAAGGATCCCGCTGTTCACGAGGCGATTGTGCGGGCTGCCCAGTTGAATGATCTGGAGAGAGGGGCGGATCCCACTTGGGTGCTGGAGATCGGCCCCGGCACCGGCCAACTGACGCGGCGATTGCTGGCCCAGGGTGTCCAGGTGGTGGCGGTGGAGATCGACCGGGATCTGTGCCGACTGCTGCAAAAACGGTTCGCCGGCCAACCCCGTTTTCACCTGCTGGAGGGAGATTTTCTCCGCCTGCCGCTGCCTCCTCAACCCCGCCTGCTGGTGGCCAATATCCCCTACAACCTGACCGGCCCCATTTTGGAAAAGGTGCTCGGATCCCCGGCCCAGCCGGTTCGGCAGTTCGAGCGCATTGTCCTTCTGGTGCAAAAAGAGCTGGCCGAGCGCTTGCAGGCCGGCCCCGGCAGCAAAGCCTATGGTGCTCTGAGCCTGCGGACGCAGTATTTGGCCGATTGCGAGCTGATCTGCAGGGTGCCCCCCACCGCTTTCAAGCCCGCCCCCAAGGTGGAATCTGCTGTGATTCGCCTCACCCCCCGCCCCGCCCCCACCCCCGTCCGGGATCCCTGCTGGTTTAACCACCTCCTTCGACAGGGGTTCTCCACCCGCCGCAAGAAGCTCGTCAATGCCCTGGGAAGCTTGGTGGAGCGAGAAGCGGTTGCAGCAGCTTTGGCTCAGCTCCGCCTCAACCCCGATGCCCGCGCCGAAGAGCTGGCCCTGCCCCACTGGCTGGCCTTGAGCGACCTGCTGCTGGAGAAAGCGCCCAAAAGGGCTGTTGTTCTTCAAGAGGGGCAGGAACCGGGGTAGGGTGAGAGAGGGAAGCTCAGTTGGACGAACCCAAACATCCTCTGGGGTTTTTGAAGTCCCTTCCCGATCTTGTTCTGGATCCCTTTCGCCAATGCAGGTGCATCCATGCAAAGCAACCAAGGCAAGCAAATCCTCTTGACCGGCGGCACAGGCGGGCTGGGTTTGGGGGTGGTTCCCGTGGTGCTGGCCAGCGGAGCAGAGCTGACCTTGACCTATCGACAAGAAAAAGATCTCACCATTTTGCGGGAGCGCCTGCCGGCCAATGCTCTGGATCGGGTTCGCTTTGTGCAAGTGGATTTAACAGATGAGGCGGCGGTTGCCCGCGTCATTGCCGACCTACCCCGCGTGGATGGGCTGATCCACCTGGTGGGGGGCTTTGCCATGGGCCCCACCCACGAGTACAGCTTGGCGGACTGGTATCGCGACTTCGACCTCAACCTCACCACCACATTCCTGACCTGCAAGCACAGCCTGCGCAGAATGTGGCAACAGGGCTATGGGAGGATTGTAACGGTGGGATCCCGAGGAGCGGTGGAGCCGGGCCCGCAATTGGCCGCCTACTGCGCTTCCAAAGCAGGGGTGGTGGCCCTGACCCGTACCATTGCCGCCGAAACCAAAGGCACAGACATCACAGCCAACGTCATCCTGCCCAGCCTCATCGACACGCCGGCCAACCGAGCTGCCATGGGATCCGAGCAAGCCGAGCTGTGGGTCAAGCCAGAGTCCATCGGGCAGGTGATCGCCTTTTTGGTCTCAGAAGCAGCGCGGGATCTGCGAGGGGCGGTGATCCCGGTGTATGGCAACGTATAGGCAACTGGTTGACCAAGCCATGAGCCGCCATTCATGATACAGAATATGCACTTATCCCTATCCAGTTCTTTTCCATGCTGAAGCGATTATTCTTGGGTGGCTTGCGCCGGCAAATCGGCCGCATTGAGGTGGCAGGGGCCATTGATGGCAAAACTCGCGAGCGGGTTCTCAAGGCCCTGAAAGAGGTGGAAGAAAACCAGATCCCTGCTGTGGTGCTGCGCATCGACAGTCCAGGCGGGACGGTGGCCGACTCCCAAGAAATCTACAATGCCCTCTTGCGTTTGCGGGAGAAAAAGGGCACCCGTATTGTCGCCAGCTTTGGCAACATTGCCGCCTCTGGGGGGGTTTATATTGCCATGGGAGCCGAAAAAATTGTCGCCAACCCAGGAACGATCACCGGTAGCATTGGCGTGATCATTCGAGGCAATAATATCGAACGCCTCCTGGATAAGGTGGGGATTTCATTTAAGGTAATTAAGTCTGGCCCCTACAAAGATATTCTCTCGTTTGATCGCGAGCTGACCCCAGAAGAGCGAAACATCCTGCAAGAATTGATCGACATTACCTACGGCCAGTTTGTGCAGACGGTTGCCGCTGCCCGCAAGTTAAGTTTGAATGTGGTCAAAACTTTTGCCGATGGTCGCATTTTCAGCGGAGAGCAGGCCCTTCACTTGGGTGTGGTGGATCGCTTGGGCACAGAGGAAGATGCCCGCCTTTGGGCGGCAGAGCTGGCCGGTTTGCCGACGGATGCGAAGTTCTACGACCTGCTCCCCCGGCGCAGAGGTTGGTCTCGATTTCTGCCGGCAGCAGAAGCCTTGGCCCGTCTGCAGTTTGAAGTGAGCACCTCGGGCTTGCCCCTGTGGCTTTACACAGGTTCTTGAGGCAGTTCGCGAACAGCTATTCCGGGAAGTTTAGCGTTCTGTACCGCACAGCCCCCACCCCCGGCCCCTCTTCCAGAGGGAGAGGGAGTTTAACTAAAGTAGCCCAACTCCAATTGCCGGGCCAGATCCAGCAGCCGGTGGGCCAGGGTTGGCTTGGTTGCCAATGGGATCCGCTCTGGACTTCCCTGCTGGGGGATCCAATAGCCTTGGTTGTGGCTGCTGCCAAAGCCGCTATCCGGTTGGTCGATGGGGTTGGCCACAATAGCATCCAGGCCCTTCTGGCGGAGCTTCTCTCTGGCCGGTGGCAAGGGATCCCCACTTTGGGCGGCAAAGCCGATGAGGCGTTGGCCAGGGCGTTTGTGGCGGGCCAGAGCTGCCAGCAGGTCAGGGATCGGCTCCAACGGCAACATCTGGGGTAGATCGGCTTTGGGCAGCTTCCCCGCGTAAACCTGAGAGGGGCGCACATCCCCCACAGCAGCAGCCATCCACAAGAGATCCGCCTGGGGAAATTCCGCCTGCAAAGCCGCCTCCAGTTGGGCTGCCGTCTCCACCGGAATGGCCCGAATGGCGAAGGGCGCTGGATCAAAGGGGATCCCCAACGGCCCATGGACCAGCGTCACTGTCGCCCCCCGGCAGGCTGCCGCCACCGCCAGCGCCACTCCCATCCGACCACTGGCCGGGTTGCCGATAAAACGCACCGCGTCGATGGGCTCCCGTGTACCCCCCGCCGTCACCAACACCCGCTTGCCCTGCCAATCTTTTTTCCCCCCTGTCCAGAGCAAAGCCCGCACATACTCCTGCAGCGCCTCCGGCTCCAACATGCGCCCTTCCCCCACCGCATCACAGGCCAGGCGGCCACTGGCCGTCGGCAAGGCCCAAAAACGGGGATCCTGGTGTAGCCGCTGCCAATTCTCGGCCACCTTCTCCGCCTTCCACATCTGCGTATTCATAGCCGGTGCCACCGCCACCGGACACCGGGAAGCCAAAACCACATTGGTGAGCAAGTTATCCGCCAGCCCATGAGCCAACTTGCCCAAGGTGTTGGCCGACAAGGGTGCAATGAGGAGAGCCTCCGCCCATTCCCCCAACTCGATGTGCAGCGGTCGTCCTCGTGTTGCTTGCCAAAAGGCGGCATCCGTAAAAGCCGGCTGGCGGGACAAGGTGGCAAAAGTCAAAGGAGAAATAAAATGTTCCGCAGCTTTTGTCAAAACCACCTTGAGCTCTGCTCCCTGCTGCACCAGAGCAGACACCAAAGCTGCCGTTTTGTAAGCAGCAATCCCCCCGCTCACCCCAATGAGGAGACGCCGCCCCGACCAAAAGGGATCCATATTGAGTGACACGCAAACAGCCTTGTTTCCAGTTTCCCTGCTTTTGCTCAATTCCGGCGGCAAAGCGGGGATCCCTCGCCCAAAGATACTTTGACTTGGACGGATGACCCTGTCGAGAATAGGGCCTGAGAGCCTATCATTCCCCATTTCAGCCAAAGTCTCCCCCATAGGTTCTGGCCTTCAGAGGGAATTCCCCACTGCTGTTTTGCGCAACCAGCCCTCAGATCCCATTGCAGTCGCTCACTCATTCCCTCTAATTAAGAAGAGTTGGATCAAACTCTATTGCAATCGCTGTTTGTTTCTGGCTACACTAACAGTTGTCCCTAAAACCATCTTGATATGGCTACAACCAGTAAACCAAAACCACTCACTGGCCAAGAGCTCCTCGACAAGGTAACTTCAATGGGAAATGCGGATCGCAAGGAAAAAGCTCGCGCCTGTGGTTATGTCACCTACACCAAGAATGGTCAGGAGCGAGTGAATCTGATGCAGTTTAACAACGCCCTGTTGAAGGCCGTTGGCGTGGATCTCGGCGCTAGTGACGAAAATGGATCCCGTGGCCGCGCTCCTACCTTCCGGGTTTCGGTTCATAAGAATGGCAACCTCCTGATTGGAGCTGCCTACACCAAGAAGATGGGCCTCAAGCCCGGAGATGAGTTCGAGATCAAGCTGGGCCACCATAACATCAAGCTGGAGCGGGTCAACTGATTTGCTGTCTCCCTGGATGCTTTTCCCTGCTGGTGAGTTCATCTCAGCTTGGGTAAAGCCTTTGGTATTCCTTTCGGCCTCTAGGGGCTTGGGAGCAGCGACCTCTTCCCTTCGCTCCGGTGCTCATTGTCTTTCTACTTTTCAGAACAAGGGATCCTCATGATCCGCTGGGGATCCCTGGCAGTTTGTACCTCATCAATGGCTGAAGTGTGGGTAAGTTCGCTATTCTGACAACAGTTAAATTGGGTCTGCGGCAATGAACACTCCGACCGTACAAAATGTCTTTCGCCATTGGCGGCGGTGGCGAACTTGGGCGGGGCTGTTGTTGTTGGCAGCAGCGTTCTTTGTCATCGAGTCTCATCGGCAAGTTTGGCCTCAGTCGAATGCTTCTCAAAGTCAGGCATTTTTGGAGTGGGTGTCTTCCCAGCCTACCCCCGAACAGCAGGATGTTTTTGTGGATGGAGTCATTCGGCTGCAATTCAATCGGCCACTGGATCCCAATCTACAACGTCTGGCGGTTCAGTTGGATCCGCCGGCAGCGGTTATTTTTGATGTGCAGGGAGACGAGTTGTTGCTTAAGCCTCGGGATCCCTTGCGCTTTAGCACCCGTTACACCCTCACGCTTTCTCCCCAAGAGGGGCTGCCCCTCGAGCAGGCCATTCAGCTGAGTTTTCGCACCGAACCGCAATTTACCTACGAACGGGATGTCAAACCGCTGCTAGAAGCCAGTTGTGTGGGTTGCCATCAGCCGGCAGGACGGCAGCGCACCCAGTTGCTGGACAGTTATGAGGCCACGATGGCCTATGTCAGGCCCGGGGATCCCAATAGCGAGTTGATCAATCCCCGGTGGACGAGCCGCCACGCCTACATCCTCAACGCCATTAACCCCAACCGCCCCCAAGCTCGCGGCGGATCCCCTGAGATTGCCTACATTCAAGCCCGCGGGCTGCCCTTGTCCCGTCTAGGTTTTTGGACACCCGAGGAAGTCGAGATCGTCCGCACCTGGATTGTGCAGGATGGCGCCCCCCGCACCAGCGCCCGCTTACAGATGGGCAACTGAATAAGGCATCTGGAACCCAACCCCCACTGCCATGACCCCTCCTCAACCTTTGGCCACCGTGATTCAGGGATCCCTGAGTCGAGGGCTGGAAGCTCGCCTCAATCCCGGTGTCTCGGTAGAAGACTTGCGGGTGGGCAAATTCGTGGTGATCCAGGGGCAGCGCAACCGCTTCTTTGGCCTGCTTACTGACGTTACCCTAGAAACCAGCAACCCCCAAATTCTGGTCAATCCCCCCCGCCCGGAAGAGACCTTGCTGCAGGAGGTGCTGGCCGGTACCGGCACCTACGGCATTATTGCCCTCACCCCGATGCTGATGTTGGTGCCGCGGCAAACGGAAGGGGAAAGGCTGTATCCCCTGGTCAATCCCGAACGGCCAGAAGCGTTGGCAGCTCCCCTCGGCCAAGAACCCCCTTCCGCTGGCGCCATGGAGCTGCTGCCCGTGAAAACAGTGCCCGCCCATTTTTCGCAAGTGTATGAGGCACGGGAACTGGACTTTCGCACCGTCTTCGGCTGGGAAGACGACCCAGAGCGGCGCAACTTTGCCATCGGCCAGCCCCTCGACATGGCTGTGCCCATCTGTTTGGACTTGGATCGCTGGGTGGAGCGCAGCAACGGCATTTTCGGCAAATCGGGCACCGGCAAGTCCTTTCTAGCCCGCCTGATCCTGGCCGGCATCATCCGCAAGCGGGCAGCGGTGAACCTGATCTTTGACATGCACTCCGAGTACGGCTGGGAGGCAGCCAGCGAAGACAAGCACGCCACTACTGTGAAAGGCTTGCGGCAGCTCTTTCCCGGTCAGGTGCAAATCTACACCCTGGATCCCGATTCCACCCGGCGGCGAGGGGTGCGGGATGCGCAGGAGCTGTTTATTGCCTACAACCAGATCGAGGTGGAGGATCTGGCCCTGTTGGCAGAGGAGCTGAACCTATCGGAAGCCAGCTTGGAAAATGCCATTATCCTGCGCAACGAGTTTGGCCGCGACTGGATCAGCCGCCTCTTGAGCCTTTCCAACACCGAGATTCAAGAGTTTTGCGAACAGAAAATGGGCAACAAAGCCTCGATGATGGCCCTGCAGCGCAAGCTCACCCGCCTTGACAACCTCAAGTACATCCGCAGCACCCTGCCCCACAACTACATCGGCCAGATTTTGGATGCCCTCAGCCGCGGCATTCACGTGGTTATCGAGTTTGGATCCCAGTCCAACCTGCTCTCCTACATGTTGGCGGCCAACGTCATCACCCGCCGCATTCACCAGGCCTACGTACATCAGACGGAGCGGTACTTGCAATCCAAAAATCCCCTCGACCGGCCCCGTCAACTGTGCATCACCATCGAGGAGGCCCACCGCTTTCTAAATCCGCGGGCGGCCAAGCAGACCATCTTCGGCACCATTGCCCGCGAGATGCGCAAGTACTTTGTCACGCTGCTGGTGGTGGATCAACGCCCTTCCAGCATCGATAGCGAAGTGATGTCGCAGTTGGGCACTCGCATTACGGCACTCCTCAACGACGACCAAGATATCGAGGCGGTGTTCACAGGGGTGGCGGGCAGCCAGAACTTGAAAACGGTGCTGGCCAAGTTGGACTCCAAACAGCAAGCCCTAATTCTGGGCCATGCCGTGCCCATGCCGGTGGTGGTGCAAACCCGCCCCTACGACCAGCGGTTCTACGCCGAGATCGCCGACCCCGACTGGTCGCAGGCCGAAGATGCGGAGGTGCTCCTGGCCGCCCAACAGGCTAAGTCCGAGCTGGGGCTGTGAGCACAAGCTGCCCGCACCGCTCGGAACATGCCAAAGCGGCAGAGGCCGGTGCCGAAGGCCAGGCGCATGAGCAAGAAAGTGGGCACCTCCCGTAGCGACTTAATCAGGCCCACCAAGCCAAACTTCAGCAACCCTTCGGGACGGACAATGCCCTGCCAGATGGAATCCAGCCAAGAGGGAAGGGTCTCCTGAGTCCAGTCGGCGGTTTCTACCCGTCCCGCCACCAGGCCAGTAGCCTCCAACTGCTCGGCAAAGCCTTCGATGCTGGAGAAGGAAGGGTGTGACCATTGATCCAACAGTTGCCGCATCACCAGCCGCTCCCAAAAGTTCAGGGGCTTTTGCCGGTCGTCCCGCTGGTTCCAGTCCGCCACCACCAGGATTCCCCCTGGCTTCAACACCCGCAGCATCTCTTGGGCATAGCGGGCCTTGTCCGGCATGTGGGGCCCTGCCTCAATGGACCACACCACATCGAAGCTGGCATCGGGGAAGGGCAGATCAAGGGCGTCGGCCACCCGAAATTCAACTTTGAGATCGGGGGGGGTCAGCTCCTGTGCCCGCTTCACCTGCTGAGGACTGATGGTGATACCGGTTACAACAAAGCCGTAGTCGCGGGCCAAGATGCGGCAGCTCCCACCAATGCCGCAGCCCACATCCAACACGGTTGTCCCTGCAGGCAGTCGATCCAACCCGCCCCAGCGCACCATCTCGTGGACAAAGTCGTGCTTGGCCTGCAGAAAATTTTTTCGTTGGGGAGGAGAGCCGTAGTGGCCTAGGTGAATGTGTTCGCCCCAGTAAAACTCTAGGATCCCATCCCGAGTCCACTCGTCGTAAGACTTGGCCACAGAGGCGGGAGACTCGTATTTGCGAGCAGTCAACAGATAGGCTGCCAAGCCCACGGCCAGCAGCACAGCTATGCCCAAAGCCCAAAAGATTGGATTCATCGGATCAACCATGAAGTTTCTATGAAGTCCCTCTGCGTGGTGGCGATCATTGTCAGTTGGATGGCGGAGCCACAGGCAGAGTGCTTTCCGGTGTGGGGTCTGCCAATCCAGCCCAGCAAAGGCGCAATCCCATCTTGACCCATCTGCTGGCTCAAGGAAGAAGTCTGGGATCCCGGCAAAGGGCGGCTGGGCGAGATTTTCCAGCACCCATTGGGATTGCTGCGATCGCCTGCTGGGCCGGGGCGGCAACCTCAGTAGCAGCGGCTGCTCCCTACCAAAGGTTGGCGGCGTAGCGAGCAGCTCCCCTCAGCCCCACCTGCGCATTCACTACCACCTGCACCGACAGTTGCTCCAGAAGAGGACGCATCCGCCCCTTATCCAAAAACGAGGACAAAAACTCCCCTTGATGCAGTAGGCGCAAGAGCTTGGGCGCGATCCCCCCGGCGATGAACAGGCCCCCGCGCGGCAATAGGTGTAGGGCAAAGTTCCCGACTGCAGCCCCGTACAGGCTGATGAAAAGCCGCAGACACTCCACCGCCAGAGGATCCCGTGCTTCCATGGCAGCATTGGCAATTTGGGCTGCCGGGTCAATATGCTTAGCTCCCTTTTCCCAAGCCTCAATTTGGGCCAGCAGCTGTTCTTCTCCTGAGCCCCACTGGCTATCCCGCAAAAATTGATAAATGGCAACGATCCCCTGCCCCGAGACCACCCGCTCGGTGGAGACACGTCCGTGCCGTTTTTGCAAATACCTCAAGAGCTCCCACTCCAGAGGGGTGCGCGGGGAAAAGTCCACGTGACCGCCCTCGCTGGCATGAACTTGGTAACCCCCTTCTCCCCAGGTAAGGTAAGCCTGCCCCAAACCCGTGCCTGCTCCCATCACGCCAATCGGAGCCCGCGGTTGACGCTCACCCACTTGCAAGGTGTCCAGATCCTGGTCGCCGAGGGCAAGCACGCCATACCCCACAGCGCTGAAGTCGTTGATCAAGGCTACGCGCGGGATCCCCAGCTCTGCGGCCAATTGGCTCGACTGCAGATCCCAGGGCAAGTTGGTCACTTTGGCAGTCTGTCCCTCAGACCCTGAGCCCCTTGTTTCCATGACGGGGCCGGCCACTGCAAAACAGGCGGCAGCAGGCTGTGGATCTCGCCCCAGCTCCCGCCGAGCCTGGGCCAGAAACTCTCCCACCATTGGGGCGAGGTTGGCGTAATCTTGGCTGGCATAGCGGCAGTGGTAAAGGCTGTGCTCGGGATCCTCGGCATTGACAAGGCTGAGGCTGGTTTTGGTGCCCCCGATGTCTCCTGCCAACAACAAGTCCATACAGTTTCCTCCGGCCAGCACCTCCTTCCCACCCTGACATCTCTGGAGAGAGAATGCCAGGCCCCCAAGGCTTCCCCGCTCCTGCTGGGGAGAAGAGGGAAGGGCAAAGAAGGTGCTATGTTAACTGATGTAAAGGTTTTTAATATTGCATTTTGTCTTCTACACCTTTTTTACCCCCTCTCCAAGATGAGCCTCTGCTGTCCTCTGAGCGTTTGGCCGGGCTGGATCCCCGCCCTCTCTCGGCTCAAAGGCGTTTTCGATCCCACCATGCCATTGGGGGAGTGGCAGCTCTGCTCGTGAGTCTGCCCGTTTTTGTGCAAGCGCCCCTGGTGCGGTATGCCCCTTGGGTCAGTTTGGTGATGTCTTTGGGCTGGCTGGGCCTTAGCTTGCATCTCTACTCCCAGCCCCGTACCCGCCTGTGGGGAGATTTGCTGTACGGCTTTACCCTGACTTGGCTGGCAGGATCCCTGTATTGGGGATGGCTGCGCTTTGAGCCTCTTTGGCACATGCCCATGGAAGCCTTGGGGATCCCGATTGTCTGGTGGGGGACACGGCGACGGTTTGCCCGCATCGGTACCTGGTTTTATCTCGGCTCCCTGTGGGGTACGGCGGTTACAGATCTCTACATTCACTCGGTGGGGCTGCTGCCTGAGTGGCGGCAGGCGATGCAGTTTGACCGGTTGGAGCAGGCGGTTGTCCCTTTTAGGGCGGCCCTCGACAAAATGGCTACCCCCTGGGGCCTGGGTTGGGGCATCGGCTTGGGCCTTCTGTTGCTGGGTGTTGGATTGTGGAGAGTCCAGGGATCCCGCCGCTTGCACCATTGGGCATTTGCGGGAGCAGTGCTGAATACCCTGTTGGTGGATGGGCTATTTGGCTGGGGGGCAGCTCTGCTGCGGTGAGCTGGGACATCCCCATAACTGATACATTTACGCTGAACACTGCTGAACATCACTGTTCAACTATGCAGCGATAGCATTCTGTTTGT
>NZ_JANSIL010000171.1:0-4857 GCF_047462015.1 Synechococcus sp. R5-13
CCGACTTTTTTCCGGATCCCTCGCAAATGGGTCTTGCATTCCTTGCCCTGCTTGGGTTTAATAGGGGTGGAGTTCCCCCTTCGGGGGGATCCCTAGAAATTGGAAACACCAATCCACCCCACAAGATTGGAGGAACCTCGATGCGTTCCCCCTTCGGGGGGATCCCTAGAAATTGGAAACGATCCTATTTTGGGAAAGTTGTACGCATGCCTATCCACGGTTCCCCCTTCGGGGGGATCCCTAGAAATTGGAAACACGCCACTGGGATCCAATGCCAATGCTCTGGATCCCAGGTTCCCCCTTCGGGGGGATCCCTAGAAATTGGAAACCTGGCTGCCAGTGGCCTGCCGCCTGCTATTTTCGAAGGGCAGGTTCCCCCTTCGGGGGGATCCCTAGAAATTGGAAACCCGCTTACAAGGGATCGGGCTCGAGACCGTCTCCCGGCGCGTTCCCCCTTCGGGGGGATCCCTAGAAATTGGAAACCCACGAGGGACGGCCGGCCCTGGCCGTATTCCTTCTCGTTCCCCCTTCGGGGGGATCCCTAGAAATTGGAAACTTTATCCCTGATGAAGGGAGGTTTGTATGAGCATCATCAAGTTCCCCCTTCGGGGGGATCCCTAGAAATTGGAAACATGAAACAGTCGCTGAAGTATTCCGCTTTATCATGTTCCCCCTTCGGGGGGATCCCTAGAAATTGGAAACGATAGGCGGTGAAACCGCCTAGGATGAAGTAGTGTGGTTCCCCCTTCGGGGGGATCCCTAGAAATTGGAAACTTGACTGGCCCCGTCTTGGTACTTTGCCAGTACCATGTTCCCCCTTCGGGGGGATCCCTAGAAATTGGAAACGTCCTGCAGTATCATCCACCTCTCCCTAAAGTAGAAGTTCCCCCTTCGGGGGGATCCCTAGAAATTGGAAACATCATTTGGTAATAACTTAATTGACTATTGGGAGTAGGTTGTTCCCCCTTCGGGGGGATCCCTAGAAATTGGAAACCCTAGCTGTGTCGCTACCTTTCGAAGGATGTTTGCAGTTCCCCCTTCGGGGGGATCCCTAGAAATTGGAAACGCTTTAGCGGGAAATCCTGGTCGTCCACATAACGGTGTACTGTTCCCCCTTCGGGGGGATCCCTAGAAATTGGAAACTCCTGACAATATGCTTCTTGTTAGCTGACTTACTCGTGTTGTTCCCCCTTCGGGGGGATCCCTAGAAATTGGAAACCTTAGAAGTAGATCTAGGTAATGTTAGACCTGCCGGGTTCCCCCTTCGGGGGGATCCCTAGAAATTGGAAACCCCGGCAGTACCGCAACAAGGCGCGGCGTGTGGTCGAGTTCCCCCTTCGGGGGGATCCCTAGAAATTGGAAACCCGCACATACCCGCAGTTCCAGTCTGCAGGCCGGGCAGTTCCCCCTTCGGGGGGATCCCTAGAAATTGGAAACTGTCCTCAACATTCGCGGCTAAATTGTACGCCTCGCCGAGGTTCCCCCTTCGGGGGGATCCCTAGAAATTGGAAACAGCTATTGCCGTTATCTTCCTGATTGAGTTGATAATTCAAGTTCCCCCTTCGGGGGGATCCCTAGAAATTGGAAACGCAGCATAATCTAGGTATTCTTCACAGGCATCTTTAAAGTTCCCCCTTCGGGGGGATCCCTAGAAATTGGAAACCGGACTGCAAAGCTGCTCTTGCGGAACAGCTTATGCAGGTTCCCCCTTCGGGGGGATCCCTAGAAATTGGAAACAATAACCTCCTTAGACAGGGAACGACAAACCTGCCTCGTTCCCCCTTCGGGGGGATCCCTAGAAATTGGAAACTTGTTTCTCAATGGGGCAGTAGGATAGTACTGCCCTACTAGGTTCCCCCTTCGGGGGGATCCCTAGAAATTGGAAACGTTATAGACGAAGCCAACCAGACGCTGCTGGACGCGACGTTCCCCCTTCGGGGGGATCCCTAGAAATTGGAAACCCACCACAACAAGTCACCCGGTTGGCAACGGAGAATCCTGCGTTCCCCCTTCGGGGGGATCCCTAGAAATTGGAAACGGTCCCACGGCTTATCGGCGGGGCTGTAGTCAGTGAGGTGTTCCCCCTTCGGGGGGATCCCTAGAAATTGGAAACACGTTAACACGCTTTCCGTTACGGATTAACCCATCTTGGAGTTCCCCCTTCGGGGGGATCCCTAGAAATTGGAAACTCGACCACCCACCGGGCCGCTTTGAGCACGACCTCGCCGTTCCCCCTTCGGGGGGATCCCTAGAAATTGGAAACTAAATATCCCAGTCAAAGTAATCGGTGATGATTCCATTGTTCCCCCTTCGGGGGGATCCCTAGAAATTGGAAACAATGTTGGGAAACAATAGTTTCCGCAACAAAACTTTTGTTCCCCCTTCGGGGGGATCCCTAGAAATTGGAAACACTACGCTATATACCGATACTATAGTGGTCTGGGCTGGGTGTTCCCCCTTCGGGGGGATCCCTAGAAATTGGAAACGAGAAACCAGGCTCCTTCACCGGAAAAAGCAACTTGATGTTCCCCCTTCGGGGGGATCCCTAGAAATTGGAAACAAAGAATATAATGACGAAGAGATGCGCACTCCTGATTTTGTTCCCCCTTCGGGGGGATCCCTAGAAATTGGAAACTTGTCAACTTCTGGGAGTCCCTCGGCACCTTTCGCGTTCCCCCTTCGGGGGGATCCCTAGAAATTGGAAACGCTCGGTACTGTAGCATTGCCCGGAGCTTCTCCCAGTGTTCCCCCTTCGGGGGGATCCCTAGAAATTGGAAACTTGGTTAAACGTGTCGCCAGGGGAGCAACCGAACTAGACACACTTCTCAAAAGGAGCCTACAATGTCTAAGCGCACTATTTGGACTCCGGACGAGTGGCTCGAAGCAGCGAAAGCTGCATTTGAGTCTGCGTTCGGCGATTCCTACAACGAAGAAAAGCCGGTGGCTCCGGCTCAACCAAAGCCAACTCCTGTTTTGTTGCCCAAGCCTGTGCGGGTTCCAAACCGTGCGGGTAAGGGTGCAAGTGTGACGATAGCCCAGATCCGCAAGGCTCAAGTTCCCCCTCCGGGGGGATCCCTAGAAATTGGAAGCCTTGAAAACAGCACTTTCACTGATTAGCCTCACCCCTGCGTTCCCCCTTCGGGGGGATCCCTAGAAATTGGAAACTCACTACCAACGGTACGTAGCCAGTCTGCTTGCAGGTTGGTTCCCCCTTCGGGGGGATCCCTAGAAATTGGAAACCAGCGCTCCGAACGCAAGATTTGCTCTTTCGTGTATTTCATGTTCCCCCTTCGGGGGGATCCCTAGAAATTGGAAACCTGCGGAACTCCACGAAATGTGTTTTGAAACTCTGCTTGGTTCCCCCTTCGGGGGGATCCCTAGAAATTGGAAACTCGGTGTAGCTAGGAAACTCGACGAACGGGCCAACCAGTTTGAGTTCCCCCTTCGGGGGGATCCCTAGAAATTGGAAACTACTCGATGGCTTGTCGGTAAGACTCGCTGAGTATTTCGTTCCCCCTTCGGGGGGATCCCTAGAAATTGGAAACCCTATAGCCACAAAAAATCCCCCGCCAATAAGGCGGGGTTTTTCCTTCGGGGGGATCTATAGAATTGGAAACCTAGGGATCCCCAGTTGGAAAGAAATTGGAAACAGAGAAAAGATTAGAGTAAAGCCGGTGCTGCTCGGCAGAGGCCAGGCAGCGCTGTTGGTGCTCAGGCCACTCCTGGAGGGCTAGTTTTTGTTGTTCCTGGAGAAGGGTTTGTAGGTCTGAGTCTGCAGGCAGCTCGCCTTGCAAAACCTGCAAATCGTTAAAGCGGCCCAGTTGATCCTGCAAGCACTTCAGGGTTGCTATCCAATCTTGCATGGTTTCCCCGTAAAAGGGCGCAAAAAACTCCACCTGATAGCGCAGCCGTTTGGTGGCCTTGCGCAGCTCGTGCAGTTGCTCAGCCTGGGCTTCCGTTGCGGGGAAAGCAGGGATCCGCCAGCCTGGCTGCAGCAGCCACTGGGCCAGCAGGGGAGTCAGCAAGTGGGGCAAGCTTTCCGGCAAAGGCAGCTCCGCCTGGGGCTTATAGCGGGGGTGAGCCAGCCACTGCTCGCAGGCAGCTTGAAACGCCAGGAAGTCAGCATCTTCCAGAATGCGGCGGGAGCGTTTCTCGGCTTGGGTTCGACGTTGCTGCAGATCTTGTTTTAGCTTCTCCAGTTCTGCCTGCTGGGCTGCCGGGATCCCTTCCCAGCAAGGTTCCTGCAGGATTTCCAGCAGCACGTCCAGATCCCGCTGCTTGCCCAAAGCACTGGCCAGCTTTTGCAGGCGTTTGGGCTTGAGAGGCTTGGGCAGCCGGACGGATCCCTGAAACACCTGCACCCAAGTGCCAATACGGCGCAAGGTCACCCGGATTTGGTGCAGAGACTCTGCCGCTTCTGGATGCTGGGTCAGAACTCGCTTTACGTGTTTCTGCAGCCGCTGCCATTGCTGGCTCAACAGCTGGTGGGCCCAGGCGGCCACGGTTGGCAAGGGCGCAGATGAGGGCAAGGTCAAGTGCAAGGACTCCGTCCCGCTGACGCGATCGGTTTTCAGCTCAGCAGCAACAGCGTCCACAGCCAGTCTCCTCTACCCAAAACGAGAACCAAGAGGGCAGCAGGCTCTTTTCACATAGGTCATCCAGCCTAGCTTGAGGTTACCCCCGCCTCTTCCTTTTTAACCTAATCTTAACCTTGGTAAACCGAGCAGGCTGTGGCCAGGGAAACTGTCGCGAGCTTTGGCCTGTCGCGCCATTCCCGTCAGCGGAACAGAGCATGACTCTAGTCAATAATAAGCTCAACTATACTGAAAATAATGTATAGTATGTTCAGTACGGATT
>NZ_JANSIL010000172.1:0-7786 GCF_047462015.1 Synechococcus sp. R5-13
GCTTGCCAACTGCAGGGCTACCGAAAGCCCGCCCCGTACTGCGAAGCAGTCAGGGCCGGGTAGTTTACTTGGGGATCTCGATGGTTACGTTAGCCAACTGCACATCGTCATGATCCACCCAGGCTCCGCCGTGCCGGACGACCGTATCACCTCCCACCGGCACCGAGATGTGCAGGGATCCCCCGAAAAGGGGAATGCTGATCGGCACTTGGGGACCACGGGTGACCATGGGGGGCTGAATCAGGGTTTTGCCGGTGCGCAGGGTAACAGTGTTCAGGCCCAGGCGCAGAGGTTGCAGCGGCAGGGGAATCTGTAGGTTATCTCCCCCCAGGTGAATCTGCTCGATTTCCACCCCGTTCAGAATGACCTGCATGGGAGACATGTTGGCGCTGGGGATCCGGGATTGGCCGGCCCGATAGGCGGCGGCAGTATCCAACCCAATCAGGGATCCAATCCGCAAAACCGGTGGGCGCGAAGGCAGGCGTTGCAAAGTGAAAGAGCGGGTCATCTCCACCCCTTGGGCAGGGCCCAAAAATTGCCCGGCGGCAGCCGATTCCGGTGAGTACTGGTTATCCCCCAGGCGGATGACATTCGCCTCCAGCACCAAAGTCGTATTAGGATCCCAGCGCTCCAACTGCAGTTGCCAAGGCCGATCCCCGCTGGCTTGACCGTTGCCTGTACTTTGGGAATAGGGCAAGTAATTTTCCAGCCGCGCCACCAAAATTTCTTCTGCCGGCAGCGGCCCTGGCAGGCGAAACCGACCCTGGGCATCGGTGCGCACCGAAATACCCGCCCCCGGAATGGCCACCTCCGCCCCGGCCAAGGGCTGCCCTGTCAGCCGATCCACCACCTGTCCCGAATAGGCGGAATCCAACTGCACCTGTCCTGTGGGCACATCCGTTGCTGCCTGAATGCGCTGCTGCAACACTTGCCAGTCGGCTTCTGTGATCCGTCCATCCTGGTCGACATCGGCAGCTCGGATCTGGTCGTCGGTCAATCCCCGTTCTCCCCGCAAGTAGGCCCCCAACAGGTTGAGATCCTGCACCGTCAAACGGCCATCCCCATCCAGGTCGCCCGCCTGAAAGGGCTGCGCGTGGGCAAAAGACACGCCTATCCAACCCAGGCCCAGGGATCCCAGTAGCAAAAGAGAATGAGCCAAACAGGAGACCCTAAACATGGCAACTCTCCTGGGAGTTGTTCATGTTCTAACGTAATTCACCTCCTCGCAGCAGGGTTGACCGAGCCGGTGTAGAGTACTCTTGAGCGCAATTTTGCCGGTTCGCCTTTGGCTGCAGGAGCCGAAAACTTAATGGTAGGATAACCGTGGTGGCTTGCCTGTTCTATGGCTCGATACTCTTGCGTTACCCAGCTTGTGGGCTCAGCCGAGCAGCTCAGCGAGTCGATCCGCGCTGTTTTGGAGCGCTGCCAACTCAATATCCTCCACAACAGCCTTGATTATTGGGTGGCCGGCGAGCCTCCCGGAAAAAATCCCCACACCAAACTGGTGACGGTGGAAGTGTTTGTGGATCGCACCCGTCAGGCTGCCGACGGCTCTGTACAGGTGACCTGCATTGCCAAAAATGAAGAGCTGCCCCTAAAAAGCGTTAACCACTGCCAACAAACCTTTGACCGACTGAAGGCAGAGCTAGCCCAGTTGCAAAGTCAACTTCAGCTTGCTGCCCAACAAAAAGATGCCTTACGATAGCTAGGCTGAGTTTGCTTTGATCCCATGGCGCGTCGCTGCCAACTAACCAACAAGAAACGCAACAACGCTTTTGCCATCTCCCACTCCCACCGGCGCACCAAGCGTCTGCAGGAAGTCAATTTGCAGTGGAAGCGCATCTGGTGGGAAGAGGGTAAGCGGTTTGTTCGTCTGCGCCTTTCCACCAAAGCCTTGAAGACTCTCAAGGCCAAGGGTATAGGAGCCATGGCCCGGGAAGCCGGGATCGACCTCAACCAGTTTTGAGCTTTCTCCTCAGCCCAGTTGTGTCTGACAGCTCCAACCTCACAGCAAGCCAAAAAGCTTACGCGACTTGGGCTGCAATCCCGCCAGCAAGGTGTTGAGGGTATCCCGTTGGGTAAGCTCGTTGGTGCCGCTGGCCCGCTCGATTAAGAGCTTGCGCGTCTCATCGGAGAGCTTGGCATCGGTAAAATCGGCTCCACTGAAGAGCGTGTTTTCAATCTGAGCGTCCCGTAGGTTGGCCCCCACCAAAATGGCTTGTTCTAGGTTGGCAAACTGAAGCTGGCAACTCACCAAGGCAGCCTGGGAGAGGTTGCAGCGAGATAGGTTGGCCTGGCGGAAGTCGGCGGCAAAAAAGTTCCCCTCCGCCAGATTAGCAGCCACCAAGCTGGCTTCGCGAAAGATGGAATGGCTGAAACGGCCCCCCTGAAAGCTGCTTTTGTCCAGTTTGGCGGCGGTAAAGTTGCTGTAGTCCCCCAGAGCCTGGCTAAAGCTGGATCCCCGTAGATCTGAGGCGGTAAAATTGGCCCGCTCTAGCTCAGCGCGGCGAAAGTTGCACAGACGTAGGTCGGCTTGCTGCAGGCTGATCGAGCGCAGGTTAGCCCGCGTCAAATTGGATTTGGGCATCTGAATGCGGTCGAACAGGCCCCGCGAGAGGTAGGCATTCTCCAGGTTGGCACCCACCAGGGAGCGCCCCTCACGCAAGGCTTCCAGCAAGTCCCGCGTGGTTTCAATGCGAACCGGCTCTGAGGGTTGAGAAGGGGGAGCACTCACAGATGGAGCATTCCTCACAGTTAGGCCAGAAACCCGGCCAACCCAGCCGTAAACTGGGGGCCAACAGGGATCCCACCTATCAAGCTAACGTTTGCGCCGCCTGCCGAGGTTAAGAGGATGTTAAAAAGACAACCCTGCATCGAGCTTTCCAGAGGGGGCCTTCTCTTGTGGAAACAGCCTACCGGGGGAGAGCCATCGGCTCCGATTTGTTGCATACTCGGGGCAGCCTTTCGTCAGTGAACCACACCTCCCATGCAGGTAGCTTTTATTGTCGATCCATTGCCTCAGTTGCAGGTGGGCCATGACACCAGCATTGCCCTGATGGAAGCTCTGCAGAAACGGGGACACCGCATTTTCTGCCTGGGCCTGGCGGATCTCTACTGGGATCAAGGGGAAACGTGGGGATCCCTTGAGGAAATCCGGTTGGATCTGCAAGCGGATCCCTGGTATGAGGTCAAAGACCGGCAACTGCTGCCCCTGAGCCAAATGCAGGCGGTGTGGATGCGCAAGGATCCACCGGTGGATACGGCCTATCTCTATGCCACTTACCTTTTGGATCGTCTCTCCCCCAGCCGCACGCTGGTGCTCAATCATCCTGCCGGGATCCGCTCGGCCAACGAAAAGCTCTATGCCCTGCAATTCCAAGAGTGGATCCCGCGTACCCGCGTCAGCAGCAACAAACGCCTGCTGCGTCAGTTCGTCGAACAGGAAGGACAGGCGGTGCTCAAGCCTTTGGGTGGCAAAGGTGGGGAAGGGATCCTGAGGGTCAATGCCGGGGATCCAAACCTCAACTCGTTGATTGAAATGAGCACCCAATTTGGTCGGCTGCCCGTGATGGTGCAAGAGTATTTGCCACAGGCGGCGGCAGGAGATAAACGCATTTTGTTGCTGGAAGGAGAACCTTTGGGCGCCGTCAATCGGATCCCTGGAGAGGGAGATTTTCGGGGCAATGTTGCTGCCGGCGGTCGAGTGGAAAAAACCAAGATTACCGAAAAAGAACGGGCTCTCTGCGGGGCTTTGGCGCCGGTGCTCAGGCAGGAGAAGCTGTATTTTGTCGGGATTGATGTTATCGGGGAACGACTAACCGAAGTGAACGTGACCAGCCCAACAATGCTGCGAGAACTCTGTCAGTTGGAAGGAGTTGACCTGGCAGATCAAGTGGCTCAGTGGCTGGAAAAGAAGGTGCCCGTCAAGGGCTGAATGACTACCCACCAGGATGTTTCTGGGATCCGGCGCGTCTGTTGCCTGACGGGGTTCCCGTCTATTTAGGGAGTCTATAGAGATCAAATTATAGCTTGGAATGACCATAGTAGGTTGAGTTCAACTTTTTCCGGTCGGCAGATAGAAAATAAAAAGCCCCACAAGGGGGCTCTGCCGCGACCAGTCAGCGACTTATAAAACTCTAGAGCAATATAAAGAAAAGCTCCATGAATAGGCCGTATTGAACATCGCATTGAGCACAGTTTTTAGAATCTCAGAAAAAAGGCCAAATCCTCGGAGCTGTTATCTTTTTTTTAGATTTTCCGACCCGAGGCTAATCCCAGGCCCCTTCTGCTTTGCCGGAGCGGTCTTTAGAGTTGCTGCTCTTGCCCAGTGGGCTAGGAGTCTGCCAGTGGCCTTTCCCGACCCACCCAGCGCCAGATGGTGGGCAGCAGCACTGCCGCCAGTCCGCACTTCACCAAGTCTCCTGGGATAAAAGGGAAGACCCCTTTGTTGAGGACGGCCAAGATCGAGGTGGGCTCAACATTCTGGTTCAGCCACACCCCCAGCCAAGTGGCTCCCAGCAAAAAAATCAGAGCTGAGCAGGATAACATCGCCAGCGCCATCTTCCAGGGGTTGCGATCCACGCCCCAGCGCTCCACCAACCAGCCCATCAGCCCCGCAGCTAGGGGAAAAGCCAATAGGTAGCCCCCCGTCGCCCCCGCCAAGTGGCTAAGCCCGGATCCGCCACCGCTGAAGAAGGGCAATCCCAGGATCCCTTCCAGCAGGTACACCAGCAACGTGAGAAAGCCCAGCCGTGCCCCAAAGCCTGCCCCCACCAGCATCACCCCAAAGGTTTGCCCGGTAATCGGTACCGGCGTGAAGGGCAGAGGGATCCGCACCTGAGCCAAGGCAGCTACGAACAAACTTCCCCCCAGAACCAGCAGGAGATCCCGAGTTCGGGAAGGGCGAGGCAGAACAGTTTGCGCCAAGGGTGTGTGAACAAAGGTAGCAGTCATGAGAGGTTTGCACTCCTGTTTACCCGAAGACTGAGCTTAAGGCCCCGTCCCATCGCTGCGCGGAAGCAAGCCAGTAGGGCGGGGAGTATGTCAGGGTTTCAGAATACAAGAATTCGGTTACCGAAAAACTGGGTTTGAAGCCCCGCCCTTTAAAGCGGCTTTGTGCTACGCTGCCTGCAGTGCCAGGGTAGTCAGCCGCTCTCGCCCACAGCAGCACAGGGCGCATTGTTCGCGTAAACGGGCTGTAGGCCCTAAACCCGACAGCCTGACGGTTGGATCCGACCTCAGTGGGTTTTGTGGTTGTTGTTTACAACGGCACCTAAAGGCACTCGGGAACCACCCTGTGTGCTGGCGAGTACGTAGCGCTGGGGAGCTGCGTGGCAGCAACGTTGAGGTCGAGGATGATCCCACGCTGCTCATTTTGCACCCTGTGCATCGGAAAGAGCCATAAAGCCAAGCAGGGGCTAGATGGATTCTTGCGGCACTTCTGAGCCTTTGTCAGGTTGAGGAGCACTGGGCCGGTTCTGGCGAGTTGCTTGTACAATCGCCACCGTAAGCAAATGGGAGAGCAGACCCACAGGCCCGGCAAACAAGCACAAAATCAGAGAATGGGTTGTCCATACTCGCTTATCCCACCCTTCCAAAAAGATCCAGCGGCCCACAAACAAATCCATGACGATGTAGTGGACCCATCCCGTCGCCATAACAGAGGGTTGACTGAATAGGCCAGTTAGGCTGGTCAGAGACAGTTGAGGGTTGGAAAATTCCTTGAGAACATCCGCGTTGAACCCGGTGACCAAAAGATACAAATAAACCGCCGCCAGAAGAGCGATGGGCAAAAACGATTCCATCACTTTGCGGGTTACCTTCCAACCCGGCAGCAGAATCATCATTGCCCAAAAGGGCAAAGCAAACCAGTTGGCCCCGTTAAAGATCATCTCCAGCATGCTTGGAACCCCCAACGCTACCTGTCCATTATCGGCCTAATGCCCCCTGGGGATCCCTGCAGTAGCGGGTGGAAATGGATGGGAGTTATTCCTGACTTGCCCTGAAGTTTTTTCTGAAGCTAAAGGGATCCCGGTCGCTATTCCGGTTGGCGGAGCCTGGCAGTTGCAATGGAGCTGACCGCACGGCCACTGTCGGTGGTGGCGGCAATGCGGGAAATGCGGGATCCGGTGTCGGTCATGGCCCAGAAGCTGCTGATGCTTTTGGCCGTAGAGGTGGGTTGAGCTGGGCCGATGGGGGATTCTACTGCCTGGGAGTCTGGGGATTTCTCCTGAGAAGGGAGCAACACCACAGGTTCCTCACCCCGTTGAGCTACTGCAACTTTTGGGGCGGGATGTTCTGGTGTGGGCTCAGGGGCTTCTTCTTTGCGGGCGGCCTCTGCAGCAGGGACATTCCGGGGAGAGGGCTGCTGAACCGGCCTCTTGCCAAGGGGCGGTCGTGGGGCCTTGCGTGGCGCGGCAGCGGGGGGTGCAGGGGGGGCTTGGCCGGCGATCTTTCCCCATAAGGCTTTGAGGAGTTGCCACATGGCTGGGTTAACTTCTGAGCGATAGAGCAGTGAGGAATGGTGTTATCCTGCCATGCTCTGGCCTGAGAATCCATCCCCTCTGCCAGTCTTGATAGAGCAAAGTCATAACGAGTATGATTAAGGAGCCTGCTTAGGGAGAAAGTTCAACATGGCGCAGATTCGCGAGATTCCCCTTGCCCAAATTCGCCGCCCTTTGCCGCGGCAAACGGATCCGGATAAGGTGCAGGCGCTGATGGCTTCCATTGAAGCAGTCGGCCTACAGGAGCCCATTGAGGTTTTGGAAGTGGAAGGGGAGTACTACGGGTTCTCCGGCTGCCATCGCTACGAGGCATTTGTCCGCTTGGGCAAGGAGCGGATCCCCTGCCGGGTGCGAAAAGCGCCACGTGCTGTTTTGAGGCTACACCTGGCCTGAAAGAGATCCCTTCTGGCCCGGCTCCTCTTCGGCGGTGTAGCCCCGTTCGTAGGCAAAACGCACCAGTTGCGAGCGATTTTCCAAAGAAAGCTTGCTGAGGATGTTGGTCAGGTGAGTTTGCACAGTGCGCGGGCTGATGAACAGCTTCTCGCCGATTTGCTTGTTGGTGAAGCCGCGAATGACTTCCCGAAAGACCCGCTCCTCAGCAGGGGTCAGAGGCAATTCGGGTGGGGTGGGGCGGGGGTCCGCTTCGGGTTTTGGCTGGGACTGCTGTTGGATTAGCCGCAAAATTTCCGATTGGGTGCGGCGGGAGCGTTCAATCTGGGCCTCGATTTTGGCCACCAGTTCCAGGGGTTCAAAGGGCTTGATGATGTAGTCATCCGCCCCCCGCTCGTAGCCCTGAACTCGGTCATCGATCTCTCCCCGCGAAGAGAGAAAAATGAAGGGGACGAGCTCGCCGCCGCGCTGTTGGCGCAGCTGTCGGCAAAACTCGAAGCCGTCCATTTCCGGCATCACCACATCTGAAACCACCACATCCGGCTGCTCTTGGGCAAACAGACGCAACCCTTCTACACCCGAAGCGCCTGTACAAACCCGATAGCCATGCTGAGTCAGGTGGCGGCTCAGCACCTTCAGGGAGAGGGGATCGTCATCTACGACCAGTACACGCTTCATGAGGACTCGAGGAGGCTGTTAGGGAAAAGGGTAAAGCGCTATTCACCTGTTATCTGTCGCTATTTTAGGGAGACGGACAGGATTCGTCATTTGGCTGGGGTGCCTTGACCCATAATAGTGGTTTCAAGGGTGGCCTGGTTGAAAGGTAAACTACCCGGCTCCGACCGCTAAGCGGTACGGAGCGGGCTTTCAGTAGCCCTGAGCCTGTTCTGCTC
>NZ_JANSIL010000173.1:0-577 GCF_047462015.1 Synechococcus sp. R5-13
AGGCGCGCTTGCGCAAGGCACAGCAAGCGCTCTCCCGCAAAGTCAAGTTCAGCAACAACTGGAAGAAGGCGAAAGCCCGTGTCCAGCGCATCTATTCCCGCATCGCCAACGCCCGCCGCGACTTCCTGCACAAGGTCTCGACCGCGATTTGCAAAAGCCACGCGATTGTGTGTATCGAGGACTTGCAGGTGCGCAACATGTCCAAGTCGGCGGCAGGTACGGCAGATGCTCCTGGGAAGAACGTCCGCGCCAAGTCGGGGCTGAATAAGTCCATCCTCGATCAGGGGTGGTACGAGTTCCGTCGCCAGCTGGATTACAAGCTGGCCTGGAAAGGTGGCAGACTCATTGTCGTGCCGCCGCAGAACACGAGCCGCACCTGCCCGTGCTGCGGCTATGTGTCGGCGGACAATCGCCCTACGCAAGCCAGGTTCAAATGCGCGGAATGTGGGTTCGAGGGCAACGCCGATGTGGTCGGCGCGATCAACATCCTTTCTCGCGGGATGCAAATGTTGCGAGACGAAGGGCAGGACACGACCGACGCTGCGGTCGGGATGCGGGTGGGTGAACCACCCGTGTC
>NZ_JANSIL010000174.1:0-8515 GCF_047462015.1 Synechococcus sp. R5-13
CAACACGATGAACTGGAGTCTCTGGGATGGACGCCCTACTACTGGTTTCCGTCCCCTTGCGGGGAAAAGGTAGGGATCAACGTCCAAATCCAGAAGGCCAAAGAGCGCGGAGCAACCGAAGTTTCCGTCCCCTTGCGGGGAAAAGGTAGGGATCAACTTCATCCGTCTGCTATCGTAGACGGGGTGCCTATGTTGTGTTTCCGTCCCCTTGCGGGGAAAAGGTAGGGATCAACATCGCCCGCCGGTCGAGTTGGTCAAACGCTTTGTGGCGTTTCCGTCCCCTTGCGGGGAAAAGGTAGGGATCAACCGGTAC
The DNA here is from genome assembly GCF_047462015.1 of Synechococcus sp. R5-13. Taxonomy (NCBI): domain Bacteria; kingdom Bacillati; phylum Cyanobacteriota; class Cyanophyceae; order Synechococcales; family Synechococcaceae; genus Synechococcus; species Synechococcus sp. R5-13. Next base: position 314 of record NZ_JANSIL010000174.1, read on the forward strand.
CAAGCTTGTTCTGTTATCGGATCGCTGTCGCGTTTCCGTCCCCTTGCGGGGAAAAGGTAGGGATCAACCCTACCCCCGGAAAAGCTTGAATCCATGCAGTTTTCAAGGTGCGTTCGCGAGGGAGTACGGAGACTTCGTGACATAGATATTAACATTGCTCTTGGGGATAAGCGCAAGCAAGAAAATTGGGCTTTCTGAGGCTGTTATGTCTTGTTTTCGTGCCAATCATGGCAAGAGATCTAGGTTTGCCCTTGAAATCTTGAGCTAACAAAATTAGCCTGGCGATTGCTTGCCCCGACAGATCGCGCACAAAACTTTACAATTTTCGCTCTCCTGCTCAGGCCAGGGCTCCCATCGGGGAGAGAGTCTGTCTAGACTGGAAAGCAGCCCTACGGGGATCCCTATGCGAATTGGCGTGCCCAAAGAGATCAAAGAGCAAGAGTTCCGTGTCGGGCTGACACCGGCGGCGGTGCGGGCCTTAACCGAACAGGGGCATCAGGTGTGGGTGGAAACCCAAGCAGGCCAGGGGGCGGGCTTCACGGATGAGGACTACCAAAAAGCGGGGGCCAAGCTGGCTGTCACTCCTGAGGAGATCTACCGGCAGGAGCTGGTGGTGAAGGTAAAGGAGCCCTTGCCTGCCGAGTATCCTCTGCTCCATCCCGACCTCATCCTGTTTACCTATTTGCACTTGGCCGCCAGCCGCGAGCTGACCCAGGCGCTGTTGCAATCGGGGGCCACCTGCCTCGCCTATGAAACGGTGGAATTGGCAGATGGATCCCTGCCCTTGTTGATGCCCATGAGCATGATTGCCGGGCGGCTCTCGGTGCAATTTGGCGCCCATTACCTCACCCGACAGCAGGGGGGGCGGGGCGTGTTGCTGGGCGGGATCCCAGGGGTATCGCCGGGACGGGTGGTGATCTTGGGCGGAGGCACGGTGGGCACCGAGGCGGCCAAAATGGCCGTAGGCTTGGGGGCGCGGGTGCAGATTTTGGACATCAACCTGCAGCGGCTGAACGAGCTGGAGCTGCTCTTTGGATCCCGTGTGGAGCTGCTCTACAGCACGGCCCAAAGCGTGGAAGAGTGTGTTCGCGAGGCCGACCTGGTGGTAGGGGCAGTGCTGGTGCCGGGAAGGCGGGCGCCGGTCTTGGTGGGAGAAGAGTTGGTGGCCCAAATGCGTCCTCGCTCCCTCATTGTGGATGTGGCGGTGGATCAGGGGGGGTGCATTGCTACCACACGGGTTACCACCCATGCCCAGCCGGTTTACGAAGCCTACGGGGTGCTACACTACGGCGTTCCCAACATGCCCGGAGCCGTTCCCTGGACTTCGACCCAAGCGCTGGTCAACGCCACTCTCCCCTACATCCTCAAGCTGGCCAACCTTGGCCTGGCCGCTGCTTTGGAACAAGACCCGGCCTTGGCCAAAGGGCTAAACGTCAGGGCAGGCAAGCTCATCCACCCGGCGGTGCGAGCCACCTTTCCAGACCTGGGCTAGCTCAGGCAGGGGTTGGCTCCCTGGGGAGAGATGCTACTGTCGCCAGGACAGGACATAGCGCTCCAAAGCCGCAAAAAAGGTGTAGAGCAAAATGCCCATAATGCCGAGGGCAGCCAAACCCGCAAAGGCCAAAGGCACATCAAAAGAAGAACTGGCCGACACGATCAGGTAGCCCAGACCCTGGTTGGAAGCCACCGTCTCCGAGATCACCGAGCCGACAAAAGCAAAGGAGATGGCCACCTTCAACGAGGCAAACAGGTAGGGCATGCTGTGGGGTAGCCCCACCTTGGTGAAAATCTCCCAAGAGCTGGCCCCCAGCGAGCGCAGCACATCTCGCATCTCGGCTTCCACCGTCTCCAGCCCCACCGCCACATTGACTGCAATGGGGAAAAAGGCCAGCAAAAAGGCCGTGATCACCGCCGGGATCAGGCCCAAGCCAAACCAAATCGCCAGCAGCGGCACCAAAGCCACCTTCGGGATGGTGTTAAACCCCACCAGCAGCGGGTACAAACACAGATGGGCCAGGCGGGAGCTGCCGATGATCGATCCCAGCAATATCCCCCCCACCAAAGCCAGCGCAAAGGCCAGCAGCGTCGAAGTGAGGGTGGTTAGGGAGTGACGCAGAATCACCGGGCTCCACTGGTTCATGGCTGCGAGGATCTGGGTGGGCGCCGGCAGAATGAAGCGAGGAACGTTGAACAGCCCCACCCCCACCTGCCAGAGCACAAGGGTCAAAACGATGGTGACAGCGGGCAAGACCACAGAAGCCGTTTGGGTCTGCAAAAATCGGTCAAATGATTTTTTCATGGGATCCCTCGGCAGAAATGCGCGGTAACCTGTCCAGCAAACCTTTCCAGATTTTTTGGATCAAGGGCTCTTTGGCCTAATAGCTGCGCCGAATGTGCTGGCGCACTTCCGAGACCAAGCGGTGAAACTCGTCCGTCAGGCAGATCTCCAGCGGGCGTGGACGGGGCAGATCCACTTTGAGGGAAAAGATGATCTCGCTAGGCCGTGGCCCCATCACATAAATGGTATCGGAGAGGAAAACCGCCTCCCGCAAATCGTGAGTGATCAAAATGGCGGTGCAGCCGGTGCGCATCCACAGCCGTTGCAACATTTCCCACATATCCTCGCGGGTAAAGGCATCCAGAGCAGCAAAAGGTTCGTCCAACAGCAGCAGCTCCGGCTGATGGATCAAAGCGCGGCACAAGGAAGCCCGCTGCCGCATTCCCCCGGAAAGCTGCCAAGGATAGGCTTTCTGAAAACCCTCCAAGCCCACGGTGGCCAGCAGCTCCAGCGCCGACTTTTCATGCTGGGCCAGGTTTTGCTTGAAGGTACGCTTGTAAGGCTCCACCACCTCCAACGGCAGCAACACGTTCTGTAAGGTCGTGCGCCAGGGTAGCAGCACCGGGTTTTGAAAGGCCATGCCCACACTCTTCAGGGGGCCGGTGATGGGCTGCGACTGGAAGTAGAGGGTGCCGCTGTAGTTGGTGTTCAGGCCGGAGACCATCTTCAGCAGCGAGGTTTTGCCACAGCCGCTCGGCCCCACGATGGAAACAAACTCCGAGTGCTCCACGGAAAAGCTGAGGTCGCGGATGATCGTGACCGGGGATCCCTTGCCGGGGTACTGCAGCGAGACGTGGCAAAACTCCAGAACAGGCTTGCCTGGGATGCTGGGGGAAGATGACCCACTTTGAACCACCCTTTGCGACTCCAACATCAACTCAGCTCCAATGGTTTTCACAGTGGCCCAAGTGAGGGTTACTCCCCTTGATCTGGACAGATGATGGCCGGAGCGATGGGGGCTGCAAGCCGGTTTATCTCGAGAAGCCCATTGGTACGACCAGCCCCATCCTCACTACATCAAAGAGAAGGGCGGCCAACTGTGTTGGCAGATACTTTATGCGCCGGTGACGTATCCCCATTTTCAGCTTCGGGAGAGGGGGGATCCCTGAGAATCCGGTCATCCAAAAGAATATGGTCATTTCGATGCAAACTAAGACACTGCACCCACACTAAAACGTTGGTCGCGTCGTCGCGCCAGCGTTGCGGAGCAATAATGCACGAAGCCAGAAAGCCTTTCTCAGTAGCCCTGGCGTCTCAACCTAACCTGAAACGACTATAACTATCTATAACTATCTATCAAATAAGACTCCGACTACTGATGTTCAAAGACGTTACTGAAGCCCAACAGATCCAGCTCGACCAAGGTGGGCAAATGTTGGAAACAGCGCTGTGCCAACTCCCAGCGTTCTTCCCGCCGTAACATCTCCGCCAGCTTGTGGCGAACCGGAATCAAATAGCGAACATCGTTGGCGGCATACTCCAGTTGTTCGGCGGATAGCGCGTGGACGGCTCCCCAATCGGAGCTTTGGGCAGTTTTGTTGAGTTCGACCCCGCACAGCTCGCTCACCACATCCTTGAGGCCATGCTTGCTGGTGTAGGTGCGGGCCAGTTTGCTGGCAATTTTGGTGCAAAAGACGGGCCACGCCCGGATCCCCAGGTGATAGCGCAGCATCGCCAGGTCAAAGCGGGCGTAGTGGAAAATCTTTTCAATGTTGGGATCCGTCAGCAGCCCCGCCAGAAGGGGGGCCTGCTTTACTCCACGGCTCAACCGCAACAACACCACCTCGCCGGCAGGGTTGGCGATTTGCACCACGCAGAGCCTGTCCCGCTGCGGGATCAACCCCATCGTCTCCGTATCCACGGCCAAGTGGGGTTCCCCGGCCAGGGCCTTTGCCACTGCAGGGGTGAGATCTTCGTCACAGAGCTGAAAAGGTTGCAGGCCCACTCAGGATCTCTCAAAAGGGTGTTTTGGCTGCATAACCAAGCGGCGAAGGCCAGGCAACTACCAGCTAGACTTGACCACACCTGGCAATAAGCCTCTGTGGGCCATTTCCCGCAGGCTGTTGCGGCACAGGCCGAAATCGCGGAAGTAACCCCGGGGACGCCCGGTTTTCCAGCAGCGGTTGCGCAGGCGTGTGGGCGAGCTGGCCCGAGGGAGTTTTTGCAGTTGGGCGTGCAGCTCCATGCGGGTGGCCTGGTCGATGTTGGGATCGGCCATGGCCGCTTTCAGTTGTTGGCGCTTCTCCCGATACTTCTCGACCAAGCGTTGGCGCTTTTTCTCCCGCTCGATCATGCTCTTTTTAGCCACGGCTCACCTGTTTCCCCAGATTTTTCAGCTTTACTAGGATAACGAGGAGCAGCGGCTCCAAGCAAGGGGATCCCAGGCCCGCCCACGGCCATCCTCGCCAATGTTCATCCCTCTTTTCCGCTCTCCGTGGGATCCCTGAGGCCAGCCCCTCGGCTTGGGGGCAACCTACCTCTATAGGCGAGGTTGGTGTTGGGTGATGGCCATTTCCAGAGTGATCCCGTTTATCGCCACCAAGTTTAGGGTTTCCCCAGAGCAGATTGAGGCCACGCGCGTGATTCTCCACAAGCCGCCGGCTCTGTTGGCAGTGCTGAAGTCGGCCTCTCCACTGCCCAAAGAGGTTTTGCAGGATCCCAGTTTGGCCTATATCTATCCTGCCGCCTTCATTCAATGGTCGAAGTGCATGCATGGCTTGGCGGATTGGGACACTGGGCCGGCACTGAGCTACGCCGATTATGTGGCGCAACTGAAGCTGGCCTTCATGCCGACGGATATTGCCCTGAGCGGCCATTAGGGATCCCTTGGGTTGGCCATCCCATTTCGGAAGATGCGCCGGGAAGCCTCGCGGACAAACTCTTTGAGCCAACCGGATTTTTGGGTATTTTGCACCTGGGCTTTGACCACCGCCTGCATCCCCCCTTCTCCCCAGCTTTGGTTGTGCTGGAAATACTCAATGAAGCTCTTGCCGGCAATGCGGGTGAGATAGCCAGCACTGGCTGCCTGAATGGGGGCTGTCGCCAGAAAACCGACGACGCTCACTTCGGCAACGGTGGCCAAGATCCCCGTGGTCAGTTGGATCGCCCCTTCCACCAAGCCCAAGCCCGCTAGGGTTTTGGCCAGAGACAAGGCCAGCTCCCGCCCCTGCTGCAGATCCATCTTGCAGCCGTAAAGGGATCCCAGTTCCACCACCATCTGGGCGTTGATGGCGGCAATGGCCAGCAGATCCACCGCCGGGATGGGGTTGGCAAATACCACCCCTGTAACAATCCACTGAAAGCGATCGATCACTTCCTCGGCTTGGCGGCGCAGTTGGGCTTGGAGAATCCGCTTGGCCTCTTCCCCCAACTGTTGCGATTGCAGCAGAGCATTGTCCAAGGCCAGGGATCCCCCCTCGGCATAGAGCACCGCCTGCACGCGATCCCGCACCGCCGCCACCTCCGGCTCCGGTCGCCAGGTTTGGGATCCCACCCGTACAGGGGCTGGAGCAGCGGCAGCCATCAACACATCCTGAGGTGGAATCAGGGGGTAGACCCGCTCCCGCAGGCGTTGCAAGAGGATCTGCCGTTCTTCTGAGGTGTAGCGATCCGCTTTGTTCAGGATCAGCAAGGCCCGCTTGCCCAGGGCGATCAACCGGCGCAAGGGATCCACCTCTGACTGGCGCAGATCCCCATCCACCACCACCAGCAGCAGATCGGCAGCTTGGGCTTGGGCTTGCGCCTCCTGTTCCCGCATCACCCCTGCCGGGCCGATCTCCAAAATGCCGGGGCAATCCAGGATCTGCACCGGCTGCGGGATCCCGGGCAAGTTCCAATCGTAACAAGCTACCGCCTGGGTGGTGCCCAGAGTGGCCCCCACCGCCCCCGCCCGCCGCCCCAGCAGCGCGTTGACCAAAGAAGTCTTGCCCGCCGACCCGGTGCCGAAGACCACCACCTTCAGCTGGGGCTGGGCCAACTGTTGGGCCAGTAGGGCCGACCGTTCTGCCAGCGCTGCCCGCGCCACTTCATCCTGGATTTGCGCTAGCTGCGCCTCCAGTTGAGCCAAGTTCTGTTGCGCCGCTTTCCGCTTTTCCAAAGCCGTCTCCGGCAAGGCAGGGGGTCTCCTGCTGGGGGCGGGTTGGCGAAACAGAAACAAGTAGTAGATGGCAGCGGCCAAAAACACCAGCAGCAGCAGCACCAGCACCCCAATCAACAGCCCCCCCAAAATCGGGTGGTAGCGGGTGGCGTAGTACAGATCGAGAAACGATTGGATCAGCCAGACGATCAGCCCGGTGAACGAGGCCAACAGCGCCAACAGCAGCAGCAAGCGCAGGTAAGGGAGCGACCGCATAGGGATCCAACAAGGCCACAACCGTTCGCGTCAGCGGGACGGAGTCCTTTTGACTCTACCCGCGGCTGAGCATATCCGGCTACCTAGATGTCGCCTTCTGGCTGCAGGGGCAGGGCTTCTCCATCCGACTCTTCCTTTTCACACCGAGATTCCCCCTCGATGACCTGAATGGCCTGCGGATCCCCGTCAACTTTCACTTGCAGATGGCGCAACTGCCATGCCGAGCCGGCCATGCCCCGCTCCGATTCCACCACCACATCGCCGGTGCGCTGGGCCCCTGTAATCAAAAAGAACAGACACACCCAACCGGCTTCCTCATCTTCCTGAAAGCGCAGCCGCGAGGGCCATCCCGGCCTCAGGGGCTCTCCCAAACGTTCCACCACCACGGCATTTTGTTCGAGCTGCTCCACCGCCAACTGGTAGGTGCGATAGGCACCCGAAGTGCGGATCCCATTCCAGACTAGGATCCCTGCCCCCGCCAGCCCCAGGCCCAACACCGCCAGCAGGCCCAAACAGCCGCAGCCACAGCAGCCCAGAGGGACAGCACAGCCGACTTTTTGTGGAGTTTCTGACACAGCCCATTGCCACCCTAGAATGCCCCCACCCTAACACAAGGCTGTTGCTCATCCTCTATGCCTTCATTGCCGACAAGGTACAGACAAAAAGCCAAGCAACCCTACGCCATTTGTCGGTGACGAACATCGCTTCTCAGTTCCGTATTGCCACAGATATCTGTTACGGCCTCAAACAACAGCTCGAAAAATCATGGGATCAGCACCTCTTTGGCAAGTTCAAGCAACTCACTGTTGAGTCTAATTTTGTACTGCAGTGAGGATGGGATCCCTACGTATCCAATTGTTGGCTCTACTCCCACTTCGATTGGAAAGGCTTGTGAAGCAAGGATTTCAAGCTTTTCGCCTGAATAGGATCTGGATGGATCAGAAAGTCAATGGATACCTGGAAAGCCCTATTTCCTGAACATTGGGAAAGATGACAAAGCGCGCATATCGAATCCGCTATTTGGCGGAGTCAATACCAGAGGGATTTGTCGAGAATAAGAGCAGCAAAAGGTCTCCATCCAATCGCCTAAACCTATGGATGAAGCGACAACCATAACCGTGCAGCAGATCATTCAAACCGCCATGATGACCGGTTTGCTCACCGCTGCTCAGGAACACGAACTTAACGTAAGGCTATTTCGAGAGGAGTGCTCCGAAGCCGACCTCTTCCTGCTGCGCCGTCTACACCGCTGCCTACGCCAGGGATCCATCCGCCAGATCCCGGCCCTGAACAACACTGTAGCGGTTGGCCGCTTTGGCCCGCCCCTGCGCCTGGTACCGGACAGAGCCGAGACAACTCAGTCCCAGCCGACTGGGTTAAGCCTGGCGAGGGATCCCAAGACCGGGTAGTCAAGCAATTACAAGCAATTAGTAAACTACCCGACACCCGCGCTATGCGCAGGGTGCGGGCTTTATCCCAATCCCTAGCTGACCCAGAGGACAGCTAAGTTTCG
>NZ_JANSIL010000175.1:0-7936 GCF_047462015.1 Synechococcus sp. R5-13
ACTTCCGCATTCCTCCCGACACTGACCCTACGGGTACAGTGCGGGGCTCCTGCGATTTCTAGCTGAAGATCATCGACGATGGCTGTGGTATGCTGGAGTCCAAGAGCGGGGCGGATCCCGCCCAGCCGCCCGGCCATGGCCACGGGTTGCTCAACATGCGCTACCGAGCCGAGTTGATCGGGGCAAGCATTGCTTGGCGTAGTCGCCGCTTTGGCAGTGGCACAGTGGTGGAACTGCGGATCTCTTTGCCGCCGAGTTCCTAATCTTGTCCCCAGCCCAGTCTTTTCAAGGTAGCGGACGCAGCATTTTCGGTCTCAACCTGTTCTATAGTCGTTTAAGCTCAACGGATCCCCGGTTGTCTGACCCGTTTGTAGGGGATCCTCTCACGCTGGCAAGGCGGAGTTTTTGCGCTGTCGTTAACACTGCGAGGAGAAGCATCTGTGGCCTATCGTGTGACTTTGATCCCTGGGGATGGCATTGGCCCGGAAGTGGCCAAGGCGATGACCACGGTCTTAGAGGCTACTGGGGTTCGGTTCGAATGGATCCCGGTAGAAGCAGGAGTGGAGGTGATCGAGAAATACGGCACCCCCTTGCCACCCCAGGTGTTGGAGTCCATTCGGGAAACCAAAGTGGCGATCAAAGGGCCGATTGGCACTCCCGTAGGTACTGGCTTTCGTTCGGTCAACGTGGCCATTCGCAAGGAGCTGGATCTTTTCGCCAACCTGCGCCCGGCCAAATCCATGCTCGGTGTCAAAAGCCCTTTTCAAGACATTGACCTAGTGGTGGTGCGGGAAAATACTGAAGATCTCTATGCCGGGATCGAGTTTGAACGGGGCACGCCGGAAGCCATCCAGGCGCGGGAGGAAATGATGCGCCTCTCCGGCAAACCCATCCGCGAGGGATCCGCCATTGGCATCAAGCCCATTTCGGACTTCGGCAGCCGCCGCATTGTCAAATTTGCCTTTGAGTACGCCCGCCAGAATGGCCGCAAGAAGGTGACGGCAGTGCACAAAGCCAACATCATGAAATTCACCGATGGCTTGTTTCTGCAGGTGGCGCGGGAGGTGGCCCAGGAGTATCCCGACATCGAGTTTGAAGATCGCATCGTGGACAACATGTGCATGCAACTGATGCAAAAGCCGCAGCTCTACGATGTGCTGGTGCTCACCAACCTCTATGGGGACATCATTTCCGACTTGTGCGCGGGGATGATCGGCGGGCTGGGGGTGGCGCCGGGGGCCAACATCGGCGACGGCATTGCGGTTTTTGAGGCCATTCACGGCTCTGCTCCCAAATATGCCGGCCAAAACAAAGTCAACCCCTGCGCTCTGATCCTCTCCGGGGCGATGATGCTGCGCTACCTAGGAGAGCGGGAGGCTGCCGCAAGGGTGGAGGCGGCGGTGCAGGCGGTGATCGCCGAGGGCAAGCAGGTCACCTATGACCTGGCCACAGGGGATCCTGTCGGCACTCAGGAAATGGCCAAGGCCATTGCTGCCCGCGTGCAGGAGATGGCTCCGCAGTAGGGTTTGGCGTCAAATGTTTCTGATCCCAGGCTCCTCAAAAGGGAGGGACTGGGGGCCTCAGTACCCCAAAGCCAGATCCACCACCCCCAGCAAGGGATCCCCGGCCCGGAAGCGCCGCACATTTTCTCGCACCCGCTTAGAGAGGGCTGGGACAATCATGGCATCGGTAAGAGCAGTGTGGGGGGTAATCAGGCAGTTGGGCAAGCTCCAGAGGGGATGCCCATCCGGTAGGGGCTCGGGATCCGTGACATCCAAGGCGGCCCCGCGAATGACCCCCTGCTGCAGGGCGGCCACCAAGTCGGAGGTCACGATGTGCTTGCCTCGCGCCACATTCACCAGCCAGCACTGGGATCCCATCTGCTCCAACTCAGCTTGGGCGATGATCCCCTCAGTTTCCGGCGTGAGAGCCAAGGCCAAGATCACCACGTCTGCCTCTGCCAACACCGTTTGCCGTTCCGCGAGCGTCACCACCCGCGTGGCCCCCGGCAAGGGATCCGCCTTGCGACGCACCACGTCGATGGAGCATTGAAAAGGCTGCAACAGCTTGATCAACTCTTGGGCGATGCCCCCGGCCCCGAAAATGACCACACGGCTACCCCAGAGGCTGGTACCGGAGCCCTCCTGCCAAGTTTGGGCCAAGGCGCGGATCTTCAAGTCGCGCAAGCCGGCCAAGGTCAAGGCCAAGGCATGTTCCGCCACCGGTTGAGCATAGACCCCCTTGCCACAAGTCCACACATAAGCGGGATCCAAGACTCCCGCCCGAACAAAGGGTTCCACCCCCGCCCAGGGCAGCTGCACCCAGCGGATCCCTTTCCCTTCTGCCAGACAGCACTTCAGGCCGGGCACATCAAAGGCATCGGCCCAGACCAAGGCTTCTGCTTCTGCCAGGGGCACAATTTCGCCACCCCCTGCCAAAACAGCCTCTTTGAGCCAGGGGCGAAGATGGCCGGGTTCGACGGCAATGCGTTTGCCTTGGATGCCCATAGGAACCGTTGGATGAGGCTTTCCCCTTGCCAGGATACTGCCGGAGATGGCATGCACGGGCAGCCGCAAAAACCGGTGATCGAGTGTTAAGGGATCCCAAAGGGATCCTGGGCCACTTCCATAGGATCGCTAGGGTGAAAATTAGGGCTGCTGTGTTGGCTCAATCCTTAAGTAGGTAGCATTCCCCAATGACCCTATCCGAACTGCTGATCTTGGTGACGCTGCTCTTTCCCGGGATCCTGTTGTCGCTCATTGTGATGGGAACCTTTGCCGCAGGGGGATAATCATCTCCCAATGACAATGGTGAAGCCCTAAAGACGTGAAGACATGTCCAAAACCAAGCTGAGCGCCTGGGTCATGGGCTGGGGGTTAGCCTGCACTGCTGCTCTCTTTTTGCCCAGCGTGGCTGCTCAAGCTCAGGTGACCCTCGGTGTGCAGCCGGTGCGGGTGGTGCAAGGGATCCCTTTGTACCAGAAGGAGGTTTGGGTTGGAGACAATCGGATCCCCGTTTCTATCGTGGTCATTTCTCTCGCAGCGGGCCAACTGCGGCCTATCTGGGCTGCACCTGCGGGGCTGGTGGGTCTGGGGGAGCTGTCTTCCTTTGGCCCCGAACAGGGAGCAGTAGCCGCCATTAACGGTGGGTTTTTCAACCGCAACACCCGTCAGCCGCTGGGGGCAATTCGTCGGGATGGCCGTTGGATCTCCAGCCCCATTTTGGGTCGTGGGGTCATCGCCTGGTCGGATGGGACGGCAGGGCAAGAAGGGGGATCCGTGCGCTTTGCCCGTTTGCGGATGCAAGCAGAGCTGCGCAATGCCATTGGGGATCAAATCCCGGTGGTGGGCATCAATACAGGCTATATCCTGCCCGGCATCTCCCAGTTCACCCCCGACTGGGGATCCACCTACACCACCCAAACGGACGACGAAATGCTCGTGATGGTGCAGCAGGATCAGGTGCAAGAAATTCTGGTGGCGGGCCTGGCCGGCAGTTTGACGGTACAGATTCCCAGCGAGGGGTATGTATTGGCAGGGCGGGGGCTAGAAGGTGCCCTAGAAGCCCGCAAGCTGGTTCCCGGGGATCGCCTCAGCCTTCATCTGCGCTTGGATCCGCCCGAGCTGGAAGCTTATCCCCACATCCTAGGGGCAGGGCCGCTCTTGCTCTTGGATGGGCAGGTGGTTTTGGATGCCCGATTGGAGGGATTTCAGCCTCTCTTTCGCAGGCAGCGAGCCGCCCGCAGTGCCATCGGCCAACTGGACAGCGGACATTTGCTGCTGGTGACCGCCGGCAATGCCCAGGAAAACCAAGGGCTTACCCTGCTGGAGATGGCGCAGTTGATGCAGCAATTGGGCTGTCGCCATGCCTTGAACTTGGATGGGGGCAATGCTTCCACCTTGGTGCTGGGGGGAGAGGCCGTCAATTGGGAACACCGGCACCCAGAAGCCAGCCCACTCAACAGCGAGACGGATCCCAGTCCATCCCGGCGGCGTACACCCCGAGTTCACAATGGCCTAGGGTTTTTCCCAAGCCCAAGTCGGTGACAGAAAACTTTTGTGCCGGCGGGATAGAGTCTTTTCCCTTTGATCCAGGGATCGAGGGTGGGATCCCCGGACTTTCTGGCTGATTGGATGAGGGGTCAAGTATTCTCCAGGATTGGATCTACCTTCTCAACAAAAATCTCTCCTCGCCAGAGGAAGGACTCGGCTTTGATTGCGCAATGGGATCCCGGCAATCTCAGCACCCAAAGCTCCGGAGCTTGTGCAGGTCAATCTTAAGTGGGATCCAAACTGAACGCCCAATGCTCATTTCTCATAACAGAAATAGAGATTAAATTAAGTAGAAAACATTGGCCTTGAGACCGGTAAGAAAAATGATCAAAGAGGCGATCTCTTGAAGAAGACGACCTCAGAGTATAAAAGGCACGCAATTCTTTACGCTTCTGCTAAATTAGATGCTGGTTTTCAAAAAAGTATTGTCAATAATCCATTTTTTGACGAAGATGATTGACGAATTTATATTTCTTCACTCTCGAGGTTAGAAATTAACTCCTTGGACTTTTGGTTACAATTCTCTCTACTACGAATGTTCGCTAATGTGTAGGCCTACCCGGCTCCCGACCAAATGTATAGTTATTTTAAAAATGACTATCTCTCCTGGTGGACAAGGCTTTTGGGGTAGGTTGACCCTTGCTCCTCTCTCGTGGGTGGGCTGCTGGTACTGGCATTCCTGTTTGTGAGAGTTAATCTTATTTGGAAGAAATTGATCTTTTTCTCAAATTTTTATAGAGCACCTCTATACTCAAGTGAGATAGCCCCACACACAAGCTTCTGGGCTAGGCCTGAAATTTTATTGAGATCCCCTGTCAAAGCTTTTCAGGTATTGCCTCTTGTGCCAAAAGGCTAGGATGGGCAAGGATTGTATTTTCTATTACTCTATTGGGGATGATTTGTATGCCAGCTAGAAGCAGAACCGACTCATTGACGGATACGCACAGGTGGTGTTTCATGGAATCCATAGCCGACGCTCTCCACCACTTGTAGGCCCTATAACCTAGGGCCGTGTCCACTAGCCTGCTCGTGAGATTAGAACGTGGTTTGCACTGCTTCTCCAAATCCTATGCCTTCCTCCAAGGATGCCGCTCCTGTAGCCCGCGCCAAACAGCCTGCGGCTCAAGCCAGCCCTGCTGCCGGCGAGCTTTTCCTTCAGCAGAATGGATCCCTCTCCGCCCAGTTGGTTCCCCAGGGATCCCTGCAGCTTTACACCCACCCCAGCCGAGGCATGTTTACGCCTGTCATGGCCCAGGCGCTGCGCTTGGCCGGCCAGGGAACGCGGGTGCTGATCGTGCAATTTCTCAAGGGTGGGATCAACCAGGGGCCCGAAAATCGTCTCTCCCTGGGCAGATCCTTGGAGTGGGTTCGTTGTCGCCTGCACCGGTGCATCGATACACCTCACCTAGAGCCTGAGGAGCGGGTGGCATTGGATGAGCTGTGGCAATTTACCCAGGAGGCTGTCAGGAGTGGCCGCTATGACTTGGTGGTGTTGGATGAGCTGAGCTTGGCTGTGAAGTTGGGCCTGATCCCAGAAGCGGAAGTGCTGAGCTTAATCGACCAACGCCCCATCTCCATGGACATGGTGATCACCGGGCCGGAGATGCCGGATTCGTTTCTGGAGCGGGCCGACTTGATCACGCAGCTGCGCCTACGTGGCATCCCAGGCCCAGGGCTCCGCACTGCCGATGGGAATGTTGCCTGTTCTCTGGATCCCCCTCAAGTCAGCGGCACAGGTGCTATGCCTACAGCAGCCCATGTTGCTCCGCACCGCTAGCGCAAACAGTTTCCGCTCCGAAAGACCTAGGCAACACGGGTCGCGTCAGGGGGGCGGAGTCCCAATAAGACTGGAGCTTGTCCACCAGATGTGCCCTCACTCTCCAGGAAGCCGGCTGTAGCCATGTTGAAAAACGACCGCTGGATCTGTGAGCAAGCGCGGCGAGGGATGATCGAGCCGTTCTGCCCTGAGCTGGTGCGCGCTGTTGAATCTCGGCCCGTTTTGAGTTACGGGCTGTCTTCCTACGGCTACGACATCCGCTTGTCGCCGGTGGAGTTCAAGATCTTCCGCCATGTGCCCGGCACAGTGGTGGATCCCAAACGGTTTAACCCCAAGAATCTGGAAGCGGTGGAGCTGCACCACGACGAGATGGGGGATTACTTTATCATCCCGGCCCACTCCTATGGGTTGGGGGTGTCTTTGGAGCGGCTGCAAGTTCCGGATAACATTACCGTGATCTGCATTGGCAAATCTTCCTATGCCAGGGTGGGCCTGATTGCCAACCTGACGCCCGCTGAGGCGGGATGGCGGGGCTATCTCACTCTGGAGTTTTCCAACGCCTCCAGCGCCGACTGCCGTGTGTACGCTAACGAAGGGGTGGTACAGCTTCTGTTTCTGGAAGGGGATCCCTGCCAAGTGACCTACGCCGACCGCGCCGGCAAGTATCAGGATCAGCCGCAGCAGGTGGTGGTGGCCAGGGTTTAGCGAAACGGGGGAATGCCAGTAATCCCCCTCAGTTTATTGGGGGGAGGGCGTTACCCGTCTTTCTTCCTCCAAAAGGGAAAGAGTTGGCGGGATCCGGTTGGCTATGCTGGATCCACGTAGAACCCCATCTTGATTCATCTCCATGCCTGACTCTTTTTCGCCTGCTGCCGCTCCCCCCGGTGAGGCTGAGCCTTTGGGCGATAGGGAGCCCAATCCGGATCTGCTCACAGCTTCCTACGACTACACCCTCCCTCCAGATCGGATTGCGCAAACGCCGGTGGAGCCCAGGGATCAGGCGCGGATGCTGGTGGTGTACCCGGATAGGCACGAGCATCGCCGCTTCTGCCACCTGCCCGACTACCTGCGGGAGGGGGATCTGCTGGTTCTCAACGATACCAAGGTGATCCCGGCCCGCCTGTTCGGGGCCAAGGAACCCTCCGGGGCGCGGGTCGAAGTGTTGCTGCTGGAGCCTTGTCTGGAAGGGATCCCTGCCGCTGCGCAACCTCTGCCGGATCAGGCGTGGAGCTGGCGGGTTTTGGTCAGGCCGGGCAAACGGGTGAAGGTGGGGGATCGGATTGGTTTTTGGAGCAAGGAGGGATCCCCCTCTGGGCTGAGAGCCACTGTCCTGGATTTGGATCCGGAGACCGGTGGGCGAGTGGTGCAGTTTGAGTGGGAAGGGGCGCAACCTTTTGAGGAAATCCTGGAACAGGTGGGCCGGATCCCGCTTCCTCCCTACATCAAGGCTTCCGGATCCCCGGGCTCAGGACAAGTTCGCCCTGAAGACTACCAAACCCTCTGGGCCAAACACCCCGGCTCGGTGGCTGCTCCCACGGCAGGGCTGCACTTTACCCAGGAGCTGCTGGAGCGGCTGGCCCAAAAAGGGATCCAAACGGCCTACATCACCCTGAACATCGGCCTGGGTACCTTCCGACCGGTGGAAGCGGAGCGGGTAAACGAGCATCGTCTCCACAGCGAGTGGCTCAAGGTGCCGGCAGAAACGGTGGCAGCCATCCAAAAAGCCCAAGCCCGAGGGGGGCGGGTGATCGCGGTGGGAACAACCGTGGTGCGCTCTTTGGAAACCGCGGCAGCCTCTGGCACCTTGCAGCCTTGGCAGGGGAAAAGCGATCTCTTCATCTACCCCGGCTACTCCTGGCGGGTGGTTCAGGGACTGGTCACCAATTTTCACCTGCCCCGCTCCAGCCTGATGATGCTGGTGGCTGCGCTGATCGGGCGGCAAAGGCTGCTGGATCTCTACCAAGAGGCCATCGAGCAGGGATATCGCTTCTATTCCTTTGGGGATGGCATGCTCATCTTGCCCTAGGGCTGGGGCTGACCTGATACATTTACGCTGAACACTGCTGAACATCACTGTTCAACTATGCAGCGATAGCATTCTGTTTGT
>NZ_JANSIL010000176.1:0-18750 GCF_047462015.1 Synechococcus sp. R5-13
GTAACTTCCGCATTCCTCCCGACACTGACCCTACGGGTACAGTGCGGGGCTCCTGCGATTTCTAGCTGACCCTGCTCCGTTCAATGGTTTTACGGCCCATACCGTCAGCCAATAGCTTGGACGTTGAATCCAGGTTGAGCGGGCCACGGGGCCTGTCGGTCAAGAGGAACAAGTTTGAGCCCGCTTTCGATAACCGATCCGTTTGATACCAAGGGGAATGGGTGTGTCCAACGATTGGAAGCTCCCCCTTCCAACAGCCGGCATACTGCAGTTGCTGAATTGCTCCTCTTCGATGCCTCTGGGAGTTCTGGGCATCTCGATCTTCGAGAGGGATCCCTGAGGTGGCCCATGTGAGTGAGGTGAAATCCTGGCAACCGAGCAGATCGATAACCCAAACTGAGGAGAGCTGACTATGAGTATGAGTATGAATAGGGCTTCTGCCTTCCCCTTAACCTGGCTGTGGACGGGATCCCTGGCCCTGGGGGTGACGGCCCTGGTGACCCGCCAAGTGATCTGGGGGCTCTTACCTTTGGCAGCAGCCTACCCTGCCATCCGCCGCCGCGAAGAACAGCTTGGCCAAGTTCTGGAACAGACCTGGACACAGCAGCAACAGACAGCAACCCAACTGGAGACCCTGCAAGCGCGTTTCGAGGTGCTGGACGCTCGGCTCACTGCTGAACCGTCCCTTCTGCAGCAGACCTTGGCTTCCCCGGCTGAAGCCATTCAAGAGCTCGAGCAGAAAGTAAAGGTTTTGGAGCCCATCTGGGTACAGCAGCAGCAGACGGCGGCCCAACTGGAAACATTACAAGGGCGGATCGACGCCCTCGAAGCTCGGCCCACGTCTCATCTGTCCGTGCGGCAACAGCTGGCCCCCATCACCCAGGCCATCCAGCAAATCCAGCAGCGGTTAAAAGCCGTGGAGCTGCGGTTGAATGCTCTGCCGGTATCCCAGCCCCAAGTGACTTTGGAGCAACTGGAGTTGGTGCAGGCGCAACTCCAACACCTGCAGCAGCTGGTGGCATCCCAGCCGAACCCTGCTTTTCCCCGCAAAGCCCTGGGGGTGTTCATCGACGCGGCCAATCTCCACGCCAGCGCCCAGCAGTGGGGATCCCATCTCGACTATCCCAGTCTGCTCAGCTGGCTGGCCCAGGGCAGATCCGAGATGGAAGTGCATGTCTACAGCGGGGTAGATCGCCACAACCTAGCTCAGCGTCGTTTCCTGCGGGAGTTGAGAAAACAGGGCTATCGGGTGGTCACCAAGCCGGTGGTGATCCACGCCGACGGCAGCCGCAAAGCCAATCTGGATGGGGAGCTGATCGTGGACTTGATGGCGATGCACTCCCACTACGAGACGGTGCTGCTGCTGAGTGGGGATGGAGATTTTGTGCCGGCCCTCAAGCATATCCGCCGCCAAGGCTGCCGGCTGGAGGTAGCCGCCTACAGGCCGAACACGAACCCGGCGTTAATTCGGATAGCCGACCAGTTCGTGGATTTGTGCGCTTGGCAGGGAACAGGAACGCTGGTGCCGCTGCCTGCAAAACAGACTCCGGCCACCGGCTAAACCTTGCCATCTCAGCACAGTTACATCGATCCCTGACTCCCCTCTCCCAAGGCAGGGAGAGGGGCTGGGGGTGAGGGTAGGCGGCACAGCGTCTTAACCTTGTTTAAAGTGATCAGAAGTGCTCATCCCATTTTCTGATTTGCAGTCTCAACGCCTGAGACTCGCTTGGATCAACCTTGCCCCAGCAGTCAACTTAACCCCAATTGGAGAGTCCAGATGTCAACGCAACTCACACAGCGGTTTGTGCAGGCAATGCACTATGCCCATCGCTGGCATGCTTCTCAAACCCGCAAGGGAACCGGGATCCCTTACCTCAGCCATCTGTTGGCCGTAGCAGCCATCGCCCTGGAGCATGGGGCGGATGAAGATGAAGCGATTGCCGCTCTGCTCCACGACAGCCTAGAGGACGGCCCCCACAACACAGGCGAGCCCCGGGCCCAGATTGAGCAACAGATCCGGGAGCACTTTGGAGAACGGGTGCTGCAGATCATCCTGGGATGTACGGATACCGAAAGCGATGGCTCCCGAGGCGAGCCCAAAGAAAACTGGAAAGAGCGCAAAACCGCCTACCTGAAGCACCTGGAAACGGCAAATGCCTCGGTTTTGTTGGTGGCCGCCTCTGACAAGCTGCACAACGCCCGCTGCATCTTGCGGGATTTTCGCCAACTGGGGGATGAACTCTGGCAGCGGTTTTCCGCCGGAAAAGAGGGATCCCTGTGGTATTATCGATCGTTGGCAGAGATTCTGAGGCGACGGCTGCCCGGCAATCTATCGGCGGAGCTTCAAGAGCTGGTGGCTGAGTTGCAATGCCAAGCTGGAGCGGTAATGCCTTGACAGAGACAAGCAGGGCTGAAGAAAATGCTGAGGGCAGCCCTATTCATCACACTTTTTGGGTCACGCACCTATGGTTCTCGCTGTTGGCACCCCTGCTCCTGGGTTCAACACCACTGACACCCAAGGCAACCAGGTTTCGCTGGCTGATTTTGCCGGCAAAACCGTTGTCCTCTATTTTTACCCCAAAGACGACACCCCCGGCTGTACCAAAGAAGCCTGTGGATTCCGCGACGCCTACGCCGACTACCAAAGCAAGGACGTGGTGGTGCTGGGGGTGAGCATGGACGACCAAGCTTCTCACCAAAAGTTCACCGAAAAGTACAACTTGCCTTTCCCCCTACTGGTGGATAGCAGTGGGGTGATTACCCGCGCCTACGATGTGGATGGGGGCGGCTATGCCAAGCGGGTGACCTACGTCATTGATGGCGAGGGCAAAATTGCCAAGGTCTACCAGAACATCAATACCGAAACCCATGCCCGCGATATTTTGGCGGATTTGGGTTTGTAGAAACGCTGCCTCTTTTCAGTACTCCTAGGTAGGTTCCCGGCCTTTGCGCATGAACGACGACATTCCGGTCGCCCGTCGCCAGTCCACTCCGGCGAAAAAAGCGCAAAGTTCGGTGCCTGCCCTGAGGTCCCGTCTAGTCTTGGGCCTGGTGCTGGTTGGGCTAGTGCTCCTGGCGGGTTGGGGGATAGAGAAGTTACCGGGATCCCAGCAGGCGGCGGATCCCCAAGTTCTGGAGGAAGCCGGTCAGCCCTCTCTGCCGCAGCCAACTGTGCAGAATGGGCGAGTTTCCTTGCTGGGGCACTATGCCTATTCCGAAGCTCCCGCAGATAGCTTGCGGGTGGTGGGCCACTACCGCGGTCGCGAGGTGCGCCTACGCCAGGGGGCTGCTGAAAGTTACCTACGCATGAGCGAAGCAGCTCGAGCTGCCGGTATCCGCCTTGTCCCCATTTCGGGGTTTCGCTCCATTGCCGATCAAGAGTTCTTGTTTTTTCAATTGGCTCAATCCCGAGCCTTGCGACCCGAAGAACGGGCTGCTGTCAGCGCTCCCCCTGGCTACAGCGAGCACCACACCGGCTACGCCATCGACATTGGGGATGCCGAGTTCCCCCAGTGGGATACCCAAGAAGCCTTTGAGACCACTCCTGCCTTCAAGTGGCTGCAGAGGAACGCAGCCCGCTTCGGCTTTGAGCTGTCTTTCCCCAGAAACAACCCTCAGGGGGTAAGCTACGAACCCTGGCACTGGCGCTTTGTGGGGGATCGCCACAGCCTGGAGACCTTTTACAAGCGCTAGGTGAGGATCCCATCTCTCCCTTTGAGGGAAGAGCTAGGGCTCAGAAAGCGGATGACGCGATTCGAACGCGCGACCGTCTCGTTGGCAACGAGAAGCTCTACCACTGAGCTACATCCGCATCGGGAAATTCATAATGGCAAGCTTTGTGGTGGTTTGTCAAGTCAGGGATCCCCGGCGCATTTTGTTCCAGAATGAGAGAAGTTCATCTTTCTTTGCAGTTGCGTCAGGTCTGGGCGGGATCCCGGGCAGCGCCTGTTTGAGGGTATTGCTATGCGGGTAGCCATTATTGGGGCCGGATTGGCCGGGTTGGTGACGGCAGTCGATTTGGTTGAAGCAGGACACGAGGTGCAGCTCTACGAGGCGCGGCCTTTTGTCGGCGGCAAGGTGGGATCCTGGCAGGATGCCGATGGCAACCACATCGAGATGGGGCTGCACGTTTTTTTCTGCAACTACAGCAATTTGTTTGCCCTGATGAAAAAGGTGGGGGCCTACGAGAACCTGCTGCCCAAGCAACACACCCACACCTTTGTCAACCGAGGTGGGCAAACGGCCAGTCTGGATTTTCGCTTTCCCCTGGGGGCGCCTTTCAACGGCCTCAAAGCTTTTTTCACCACCGAGCAGCTCTCTTGGGCGGACAAGCTGCGCAACGCCTTGGCGCTGGGCACCAGCCCTTTGATTCGCGGCTTGCTGGACTATGAAGGGGCAATGCGGCAAATTCGCGCCTTGGATCGGATGAGCTTTGCCGATTGGTTTCGGCGGCATGGGGGATCCGAGGGTAGCCTGAAGCGGATGTGGAACCCGATTGCCTATGCCTTGGGCTTTATCGATACAGAGCAGATTTCTGCCCGCTGCATGCTGACGATCTTTCAGATGTTTGCCAGCAAAACAGAGGCCTCCAAGCTCAATTTCCTCAAGGGATCCCCGGACACTTACCTCACTCAGCCCATCGTCCGCTACATCCAAGCCCGCGGGGGCCAGATCCACACCCGCAGGGGGGTCAGCCGCATTGAAGTGAGCGACTCCTCTCCCTACCCCGTGACCGGCTTGCTCTTGGCCAATGGAGAGCGGGTGGAGGCAGATGTGTATGTGTGTGCAACGGCAGTGGAAGGGGCCAAGCGGCTGATCCCGGAAGTATGGCGGCAGTGGCCTCAGTTCGACAACCTCTACAAGCTGGAATCCGTACCTGTGGCCACGGTGCAGTTGCGCTTCGATGGCTGGGTGACGGAGCTGAACCCCCAAGGCCAGGCCAAACGAGCCAGCCAACACCCAGAGGCTCTGGGTATCGATAATCTCCTCTACACCGCCGATGCCGATTTTTCCTGCTTTGCCGATCTGGCCCTCACCAGCCCCGCCGACTACTACAAGCCGGGCCAGGGATCCCTGCTACAATGCGTGCTCACGCCGGGGGATCCCTTCATTTCCATGCCCAACGAGCAAATTGCCCAGCACGTGTTGCACCAAGTCCACGAGCTGTTTCCTTCATCCCGGCAACTGAACATGACCTGGTACAGCGTGGTCAAGCTGGCCCACTCCCTCTACCGAGAGGCACCGGGCATGGATCCCTATCGCCCGCAGCAAAAGACTCCCGTGCCCAACTTCTTTTTTGCCGGCAGCTACACCGCCCAAGACTACATCGACAGCATGGAAGGGGCCACCCTCTCCGGCCACCTGGCTGCTCAGGCCATTCTGGCTGCCCACAGGGATCCCTGATAGGAGGACTTAAAACCGGCTTAAAACCGTCGTGAAGCCGCTTGCCAACTCCAAACTGCTGTCTCCTTTTATGGAAGAAGGGGACTTTTGCTGTGGGAAAAGAGCTGGAAGTGAGCGCAACATAGCAATGGGGAGCTGGAACAGGCTCCGCTCGCAGCTCTGGAAACCCGCAGTTTATGGCTCGACTGGAAGATCTCACCCCTGGCGCCAAGGTCAAAGGGATCCTGCCCAATCAAACCGTTGCCATCGTGAGTGTGAGGTGGTACGGCAGCAGCACCATCGAGGCCATCTACAAAGACACTCAGGGGCGTCTCCATTCAGAGCTTCTGTTTCGGGATAAAGAGCCAACCCTAGAGGTGGTAGCCGAGGGATCCCTTGGCAACTTCGAGGGAGACGGCGCCTTATTTCGCCTAGCTTCAGAGGCCTATCGGATTCGGCTGGCGCACCTGTTTGATCCCTTGCTGGCCGTTCACACCTCTCTGGTAGAACCCCTGCCCCACCAGATCAGCGCCGTCTATGGGGAAATGCTCACGCGGCAGCCGCTGCGGTTTTTGCTGGCCGATGACCCAGGTGCCGGCAAAACCATCATGGCAGGGCTTTTGGTTAGAGAGCTATTGATTCGAGGTGACTTGCACCGCTGTCTCATCGTTTGCCCGGGGAGTCTAACGCTGCAGTGGCAAGATGAGATGGTGCAAAAGTTTCATTTGCCCTTTGAGATCTTGACCAACGATCGCATTCAAGCCGCCCGAACTGGCAACCCTTTCCTGGAGATACCTCTTCTCATTGCCCGCCTCGATAAGCTCAGCCGAGATGAGGCCCTGCAGGAGAAACTGAGGCAAACTGATTGGGATCTGGTTATTGTTGATGAGGCCCACAAACTCTCCGCATCCTTCTTTGGGGGAGAAATCAAAGAAACCAAGCGTTACAAGCTGGGCAAGTTGCTCTCGCAGCTAACACGCCACTTTTTACTGATGACAGCCACTCCCCACAACGGTAGAGAAGAAGACTTTCAGCTTTTTTTGGCTTTGCTGGATGGGGATCGCTTTGAGGGGAGATTCCGAGATGGAGTTCATACCTGTGATGCCTCGGATTTGATGTGGCGGCTGGTGAAAGAAGACCTGCTCAAGTTCGATGGCAAGCCTCTCTTTCCCGAACGGCGAGCTTACACCGTCCAGTACGTCTTGTCTGACCTGGAAGCCAGGCTCTATAAGGAAGTGACCGATTACGTGCGCGAAGAGTTTAACCGCGCGGAAGCTTTAGAGCAAGGTAGCCGCAAAAGGACGGTCGGTTTTGCTTTAACCATCCTGCAACGTCGGCTAGCCTCTTCTCCAGAAGCGATCTACCAATCCTTGCTGCGAAGACGAGAGAGACTGCAGCGGAAGCTAAAGGAAGAACAATTGCGCAGCCGGGGAGACAACCTTGCTTTTACCACTTCCCTGCTAGACGAAGAAGGCTGGGATGAGGATTTTGAAGACTGCCCTGCTGAAGAGCGGGAACCGCGAGAAGAAGAGCTGGTAGATCAGGCAACTGCCGCCCGCACAATTGTCGAGCTGCAGGCAGAAATTCAGCGGCTGCAGGAGCTGGAAAAATTAGCCTTGCAAGTGAGACGTAGCGGCAAAGACCGCAAGTGGGAGGAGCTATCGAAACTCTTGCAAAATCAGGGGGAGATGTTTGATGCCGGCGGACATCGGCGCAAGTTGGTTATCTTCACCGAACATCGAGATACCCTCAACTATCTGGCTGACCGAGTGGGGAACTTGCTGGGCCAACCGGAAGCGGTGATCACCATTCACGGCAGCATGGGTCGAGAAGAGCGCAAAAAAGCCGAGGAAGCCTTTAAACAGGATCCCGCCGTTCAAGTACTCATTGCTACCGATGCTGCGGGAGAAGGGATCAACCTTCAACGGGCCCACCTGATGGTGAACTACGACCTGCCTTGGAACCCCAACCGCCTGGAGCAGCGCTTTGGGAGAATTCACCGCATTGGTCAAACCGAGGTCTGCCACCTGTGGAACCTAGTGGCCGAGGAAACGCGGGAAGGAGATGTCTACTTGGCTTTGCTGAAAAAAATAGAAATCGAGCAAAGGGCCTTGGGGGGCAAGGTCTTCGATGTCCTGGGCAAAGCGATTGCCGGTCAAGAACTGCGAGAGCTGCTGATCGAGGCCATTCGCTACGGGGATCGTCCAGAGGTCAAGGCCCGACTCAATCAAGTGATTGCAGATCGCCTAGACCACGAGCGGCTCAGGGAACTCCTGGCAGAACGCGCCCTGGCCCACGACTCGATGGATACGACCAAAGTGCAGCAAATCCGGGCGGAAATGGAGCGAGCCGAGGCCCGCAAGCTCCAGCCTCATTTCATTGCCTCCTTCTTCCTAGAAGCTTTTCAACGCTTGGGTGGCACCATTCGAGAGCGGGAACCCAAACGCTATGAAATTACCCATGTGCCGGCAGCAATTCGCAATCGCGACCGCCAGATTGGGTTGGGCGCACCCATCTTAAAAAAATACGAGCGGATTACCTTTAACAAAAACCTCATCAGCGTCCCCAACAAGCCCCCGGCAGAGTTCATCTGCCCAGGCCATCCCCTGCTGGATGCCACTCTGGACTTGGTTTTGGAGCAACACCGAGATTTGCTCAGACAGGGATCCATCCTCGTCGATGAAAACGATCCCGGCGAAACACCACGGATACTGGTGTACCTAGAGCATGCCCTTCAGGATGGGCGCCTAGACCGAAATGGCCAGCGACGGGTTATCTCCCGACGGATGCAATGTGTGGAGATCTTTCTCCCCGCTCCCCAAGGGCTAGGAGGAGGAGAGAGCGTCAGGGTAAGAAGCGCCGGCTATGCTCCCTACTTGGACTACCGGCCCCTAACTCCCGCAGAGCGCGACCTTGTGAAAGCGAAAGCTGGATCCCACATCCCCCAGCTCTCGGCTTCAGAGGTAGAAAGCCAAGCCATCGCTTACGCCATTGAGCGTTTAGTTCCCCAGCATTTCCAGGAAATCAAAGCTCAGCGGGAAGAATTGATCAACAAGACGGAGCTGGCTGTTAAAGATCGCCTCACCCGAGAAATTAACTACTGGGATCATCAAGCTGCACAGTTGCGGCTGCAAGAGCAAGCCGGCAGGCCCAACGCCAAGCTCAACTCTGCCAAGGCTCAGCAGCGGGCGGATGAGTTGGCGGATCGCCTTCAGAAGCGCCTATCGGAGTTGGAGCAGGAGCGCCAGCTATCCTCCTTGCCGCCGGTGGTAACCGGGAAAGCCTTGGTGATCCCCATCGGACTGCTGCAGCGGCTACAGGGCAAGCGAGGGTCAACCCCTACCACCTTTGCCCGCGAAACCCGGCGAGTAGAACAAGCAGCAATGGCTGCCGTTATGGCCATAGAGCGGGCGTTGGGCTACGAACCTCGTGATGTCAGCGCTGAAAACCTGGGCTATGATATCGAATCCGCTGGAAGGGAAGGCCTTCGCTTCATTGAAGTCAAAGGCAGAGTTGAGGGAGCAAAGACGGTAACCGTTACCAAAAATGAAATCTTGACAGCTCTCAACAAACCCGACCATTTCATCCTGGCTTTGGTAGAAGTGCCAGCCGATCCCGCCTTTCCAGAAGGGGATGCCTTCAGGGTAAAGACCCCTGCAGGCACCTACACCGTGCCGGGCGAAGGCTGCCAGGTGCGGTATGTGCGGCGGCCTTTTCAACGGGAGCCGGATTTTGGGGCCAGTAGCGTCAACTATGATTGGAAAGAATTGTGGAATCGAGGAAGGGATCCCAAATAGATACTAACTTTCATTGGTAGGATGAATTCATGCTACTGGAATTGCGGCAAATCCATGTTCCAGCAGGTCAGCGAGTTGTCTTGCAGGGCATCTCTTGGCAAGAGTTTGAAACCATACTGAGCGAATTGGGAAACCAGCGGGGGTCTCGGTTGGCTTACGATCATGGCTTGCTGGAGATCATGATGCCGCTTCCAGAGCATGAGGATGATAAAGAGATCATTGGTGATTTAATTAAAGCGCTGTTGGAAGAGCTGGATATTGAGTTCCGCAGTTTAGGTTCGGTGACCTTAAGAAAGCCTACAACTTATGGCCTGGAGCCTAACCAGTGCTTTTATATTCAGAATGAGCTAGCAATTCGCGGCAAGAAACGAATAGATCTCATGATCGATCCACTACCCGATCTTGCAATTGAAGTTGATATCACATCCCGAACCCATCTTGATCTTTACGCAGCACTTCAGGTACCGGAGCTATGGCGATTTGATCAAGGCATTCTTCAAGTTAATGTACTCCGATTTGGCAATTACCAAGAAGTTGATGAAAGCCCAACTTTCCCAGGCTTAAACCTAAAGCAAGTTATCCCTCATTACCTACAGGAGAGCAAAGTCTTAGGTAGAAACAAAGCAATTCAAGCATTCCGCCGATGGGTACAAGGACAAATCCAGTCGTCGTCCAGAAAAAGTAGCAACTCAATCGGCACCCAACATGGCTTGTCCCAAATCAAGATGCCTTAGTTGCTCTTGAACAGGCTGGAGCCATCTTTTCGTTGAGCCCGCCTTCCCCTCAGACTAAACTCTAAACTGCAGCCTGTTTAACCCGACCGATCCTTGTCTAATGAGCCGCCGCAAGAAGCTGATTGAAGTTGCCCTGCCCCTCGAAGCCATCAATCTGGAATCGGCTCGCGAGAAATCCATCCGCCATGGTCACCCCAGCACCCTACATCTCTGGTGGGCGCGGCGACCCTTAGCAGCCTGTCGGGCAGTGCTCTGGGCTTCCCTGGTCGATGACCCTTCCAGTTGGCCGGACAAGTTCCCCACCGAGGCCGACCAAGAACGAGAGCGGCAGCGGCTGTTCAACATCCTGGGCCGCATAGAGATTGAACAGGGGAAGCGGGTCGTGCGGGGTCTGGTGTCCTGGGATGACGTGAACAATCCAAACTCCGGCGTGCTGGAGGCAGCGCAGCGAGAAATTGCCCGATGTCTAGCCTGGGATCGGGGGGAAGAGCCCCCTACGGATCCGGCAGCAGTTAGAGAATACATCGCCAAGTACGCGCCGCCCGTTTACGATCCCTTTGCCGGTGGCGGATCCATCCCGTTGGAAGCGCAGCGCTTGGGGTTAGAGGCCCATGCCAGCGATCTCAACCCGGTGGCGGTGCTGATCAACAAAGCATTGATTGAGATTCCGCCGAAGTTTAAGGACAAGGCCCCCATCAACCCTGAAGATCGGGCTAAGAAGCATATCTCAGCCTGGCGGGGGGCCCAAGGATTGGCAGCAGACGTCCGGTATTACGGGGCTTGGATGCGGAAACAAGCCTTTGAACGCATTGGACACCTCTATCCTTCCTATTCAAACCCCAATCGCGCTACTCGGACGGAGTCCTTAGGCACAGAGGAGTTGACGGTAATTGCCTGGTTGTGGGCGCGGACGGTGACCTGTCCAAATCCGGCCTGCCGCTGTCAGATGCCCTTGGTGCGATCGTTTCAGCTTTCGACGAAGAAGGGGAAAGAGGCTTGGGTAGAGCCGGTGGTGGTGAATGGGGGAGAGAACGCTTCTGCTCCCTCGATCCGGTTTGTGGTCAGGTCAGGTAAGGGCAAAGCGCCGGAGGGAACCGTAGGCCGCAAAGGAGCACGCTGCATTGCCTGCGGAACGCCTGTGCCGCTGGAGTACATCCGCAAAGAGGGTCAGGCCCGACGCATGGGATCCCAGATGATGGCCATTGTGGCGGAGGGACAAAATGGCAGGGTGTATCTATCACCTCAACAAGAACACGTTGAAATTGCTGAATCAGCACAACCCACTTGGAAACCAGATGCCAATTTACCCCATAATCCAAGGGATTTTAAGACTCCCAACTATGGGATGAGGAAAATCTCAGATCTCTTCACCCCCCGGCAACTGGTGGCCCTGACGACCTTCAGTGATTTGGTGGCGGAAGCACGGGAAAAGGCCACAGCCGATGCCATTGCCGCCGGACTCCCCAATGACGATGTGCCCCTAGCCGAGGGCGGCACAGGCGCGAGGGCGTATGGAGAGGCGATTAGTGTTTATTTGGGGATGAATGTAAGCCGATTGGCAAACCGATCTTCAAGTATGTGTTTCTGGAATACAAAGTGTGAAAAAGTAGAACAAGTTTTTGCAAGACAAGCAATACCTATGAATTGGGACTTTACAGAAGGCAACCCATTTTCAAACTCATCGGGAAACTTTTTGGGACAACTTGAGTATTTGACCGGGGTTCTTGAAAACTTAGTACCCAACATCCCTGCAAAAGTTAATCAGCATGACGCCACTCTTATAAGCTCGGACGACATACTTCCCAAAATTATCTCCACCGATCCACCCTACTACGATGCCGTGCCATATGCCGATCTCTCGGATTTCTTTTACGTTTGGCTCAGGCGATCCATGGGTTCTGTCTACCCCACCATTTTCAATACCGTTTTAGTCCCCAAAGCGCAAGAAATGGTGGCAGACCGGTTTCGGCATGGCAGTAAGGATAAAGCCAAAGAATTTTTTGAAGCCAGCCTAATCAAAGTTTTCCAGCGTATTAACCGTCTGAATCATCCCGATTATCCCGTTACAGTTTACTACGCCTTTAAGCAAATGGAAGAAGACTCCTCATCCCCCGATTCTCTCTCCCAAGTGGAGCAAGGGGAAGAAGATGAGGATATAGACGATCCAGTTCCCCTCTCCCCCTCTGGGAGAAGGGCTAGGGGTGTTCGCGTTAGCGGCACAGAACCCATGGGCAGAGTCTCTACCGGTTGGGAAACGATTCTGGAAGGACTGATTCAATCCAACTTCAGCATTGACGGCACTTGGCCGGTACGAACTGAAAAGACAGGCGGATTAAGAGAGCTGGGGCGTAACGCCCTTGCCTCTTCGATCGTCCTGGTCTGTCGTCCCCGCCCGGCGGATGCGCCCAAGGTATCCCGTCGTCAATTCCTTGCCGAGCTGAAGCGCGAGCTGCCTGAGGCTCTCAAGCTTCTGCAGCAGGGCAGCATTGCTCCTGTGGACTTGGCCCAAGCCAGCATCGGCCCCGGCATGGCCATCTATTCCCGCTACGCTGCAGTTTTGGAAAGCGATGGCTCGCCCCTGACCGTCCGCACTGCCCTGCAACTGATCAACCAGTACCTAGATGAATATCTCAGCGAACAGGAAGGGGAACTCGATGAGGGCAGCCGCTGGGCCACCACTTGGTTTGCCCAATATCAATTTGAGCCAGGCCCCTACGGGGAAGCAGAAGTCCTCAGCAAGGCCAGAAACGTCAGCATTGAGTCCCTTGAGGAACTTGGGATCCTAGAAGCCAAGGCCGGCAAGGTGCGGTTGTTGAGAAGAGAGGAAATAGCCCAGAGAAAAGAAAAGGGAGCAGATTCCCTCCCCTTGCTCCTTGCTTCCTCCGCCTGGCTCATCACCCAGACCCTCATCCACACCCTCGATCGGAAAGGAGAAATGGAAGCCGCCGCTCTCCTGGCTGCCTTGGGAGATAGAGGTGCGGTTGCCCGCGATCTGGCCTATCGGCTCTATACCCTCTGCGAAAAGAAAGGCTGGACTCAAGAAGCCCTAGCCTATAACACTCTCGTCATTGCCTGGCCGGAAATTAACCGGCTAGCATCCGAAATAAAGAAAAAGCAGCATGATCCTTTCCAGCCCAGCTTGCTTTAGTTCCCTACCTCTGGGGGAAGCAAAGCGTGACATACTCCCATCGCTGACCCTACGGGTACAGTGCGGGCTTCTCGCTTCATCGGGGAGCCTACGCAAGAACCCTCCACGAGCAGACACGGAATGCCCTACCGCGTAGTTGCACCAGATTCCGGCAAAAGCCGTTTTGTGCAACTACTTCTAGCATAGTGGGGGTATCTGTATCCCGACACCGACCCTACGGGTACAGTGCGGGGCTTAGCTACCCCCACACCCCCATAAGCTAAAAGACCTCAGAGATTTCTATCCTTACACCCAACCAGACGATGGTCACCCTCCAGCTTCGACAACTCACCATCCCACCCGGCCAGCGCCTGCTGATTCACAATCTGAATTGGTTAGACTTTGAAGCCATCCTAGATGAGCTGGGCGAAAAGCGAGCCAGCCGCATTGCCTACAGCGATGGGATATTGGAAATCAGAATGCCCTCACCCAAGCATGAGCGAGAAAAATCCATCATTGGAGACATTGTCAAAATCTTGCTAGAGGAACTGGAAGTTGACTGCGAATGTTTTGGGTCAGCTACCTTCAAACAGCAAGCAATGAACTACGGGATCGAACCTGATGAATGCTTCTATATCCAAAATCACCAGGCCGTGATTGGCAAAGATCGGCTGGATCTATCTGTTGACCCGCCTCCGGATCTGGCCATCGAAGTGGATGTTACTTCCAAAACCCAGATTGAGGCTTACACCCGCCTAGGAGTGCCCGAACTTTGGGTTTATCAAGGCAACCAGCTAACCATCTACATCCTGCAATCCGGCCAATATCAGGCTTCTGCCACCAGCCCAACCTTTCCTCAGCTACCGATTTTAGAGTGGGTGCCAGAAGTCTTGGCCCAAAGTCGAGATCTGGGTAGAAGTCCAGCCCTTCGTGCCCTTCGCCAAAAAATACGCTCCATCTTAGGGAATTAATACGAGCCATAGGCCACGTACTCTGAGAGTTTTGCCCAAAGAAGATGATGCTTGCCCTCAACCTGCAACCGGCTTTGAATTTAACCGATGAAGTTTTCGAACAGCTTTGCCGGCAAAATCCTGAGCTGCGCCTAGAGCGCACTGCCCAAGGAGAACTGATCGCCACGGCCCCTGCAGGCAGCGAAAGCAGCCGTCAAAACTTGAGCCTCAGCGCCCAGCTCTGGCAGTGGAACCGGCAAACCCAGCTTGGTGTAGCCTTTGACTCCTCTGCAGGTTTTGCCCTGCCGAATGGGGCCATCCGCTCTCCCGATGCCGCTTGGATTGCCAAAGAGCGCTGGCAGCAGCTTACCCCAGAGCAGCGCCGTCGCTTTGCTCCTCTTTGCCCTGACTTTGTGCTGGAACTAAAGTCTCCTACTGACGAGCTGGCTATCCTTCAGGCCAAGCTGCAGGAGTACCTGGACAACGGATCCCAACTGGGCTGGTTAATTGACCCAGAAAAGGGCCAAGTTTACGTCTATCGCCCAGGTCAGCCGGTACAGGTTTTGGAGCGACCTGCTAGTTTGTCTGGGGATCCCGTTCTCCCTGGCTTTGTGGTGGATCTCACCTTAATCTGGGAATAGTGCTCCCCACGCTCTAAAACTGCCCACCAGGATGAGCTCATGATTGCCCTCAACCTGCAGCCGGCTGTGAATTTAACCGATGAAGTTTTCGAGCAGCTTTGTCGGCAGAATCCTGAGCTGCGCCTGGAACGCACCGCCCAAGGAGAACTGATCGCCATGGCCCCTGCAGGCAGCGAAACTGGATTCCGCAACGCCGACCTACTGGGCCAACTTTGGCAGTGGAATCGAGGCAAGAACTTAGGTTTTGTCTTTGACTCTTCCGCGGGCTTTGCCCTGCCCAATGGGGCCATCCGCTCTCCCGATGCCGCTTGGATTGCCAAAGAGCGCTGGCAGCAGCTTACCCCGGAGCAGCGTCGTCGCTTTGCTCCTCTTTGCCCCGACTTTGTGCTGGAACTGAAGTCCCCCACTGACGAGCTGGCTATCCTTCAGGCCAAGCTGCAGGAGTACCTAGACAACGGATCCCAACTGGGCTGGCTGATCGATCCAGAAAGCCAGCGGGTTTACGTCTACCGCCCAGGTCAGCTGGTGCAAGTTTTGGAGCGGCCTACTAGCTTGTCTGGGGATCCGGTTCTCCCTGGCTTTGTTGTGGATCTCACTTTAATCTGGAAATAATCGACCCACCCCCTAACTTCAATTTCATTCAATCACTTATGGCTATCAGCAACCACGAACGAGTTGGACGCGCCCTCAACCTTCTGCGGCAGGGGCTTTATCCTTTTGTCGTGCGGGAGATGCAAGCCTTCCATGGAGAGAAGTGGCTGACAGTTGTCGCCGACAACCTGCCCGAGAGCTCTCCCAAATTCAAAAGTCCTGAGCAGATCCTGGAGGAAGATGTTTTGGCGCTGCTGACTCTCATGTGGGAGCAGTGGAACACCGTCTTCAGGCAAACTCTGGGACAAGCGGAGCGCACCCTAGTCAGCGAGCTGCGCAATACCCGCAACACCTGGGCCCACACCTGCACTTTTGGTTTTGACGATGCCTATCGCGCCCTCGATAGCGTTGCCCGACTGCTGAGCGCCATTGCTGCCCCCCAAGCTGCCGAAGTTGAAAAACAAAAACAAGAGCTACTGCGACTGCGCTTCGAAGAACAGGCCAAGCGGGAAAGCCGTCGCGCTATGGGATCCCCTACAGAAGGTCAGCCCCAGGCTGGCCTCAAGCCCTGGCGCGAGGTTGCCACTCCCCACCCCGATGTGGCTTCAGGTCGCTTCCAACAAGCCGAATTTGCCGCCGATCTTTGGGAAGTCTACCTGGGCGAAGGTTCGGATGAGTACCGGGATCCCGTCGAGTTCTACCGCCGCACCTACCTTACCGAGGGATTGCAACAACTGCTCACCAATGCCCTGAAGCGCCTCAGCGGCCAAGGGGGGGATCCCGTGATAGAGTTGCAGACCAACTTTGGCGGCGGCAAAACCCACGCCATGCTTGCCCTCTACCACCTCTTTGGAAGAGGGGCTAGGGGTGAGGGCCCCCTACCCGGCACAGAGTCTCTTCTCCAAGCCGTCGGCCTGCAGAGACCACCTCAAAACGTCAGGATAGCCGTCCTGGTGGGGAACAAGCTCCAGCCCAGCGGCATTCCCTCCTACAAGCCTGAGCACGCCCAGCAAAACCGCCCCCTGATCCGCACCCTTTGGGGGGAGTTGGCCTGGCAACTGGGAGGTGCCGAAGGCTATGCGCGGGTGCAGCAGGCCGACGCAACTTCCACCAACCCCGGCGATGCGCTTAAAGTCTTGTTCAACCGCTATGCCCCTTGCCTGATCCTAATCGATGAGTGGGTGGCCTATGCTCGCCAACTCCACGACAGCCCTGACCTAGCCGGCGGCAGTTTCGACACCCAGTTTACCTTTGCCCAAACCCTG
This sequence comes from Synechococcus sp. R5-13, assembly GCF_047462015.1. Classification (NCBI taxonomy): domain Bacteria; kingdom Bacillati; phylum Cyanobacteriota; class Cyanophyceae; order Synechococcales; family Synechococcaceae; genus Synechococcus; species Synechococcus sp. R5-13. Next base: position 16,488 of record NZ_JANSIL010000176.1, read on the forward strand.
AGCGAATCGGCCAAGAACGCAAAAGATACACTGCTGGTGGTGAGCCTTCCTTCTTCGGATATCGAAATTGGCGGGGAGCGGGGCAAAGAAGCTCTGGTTCGCCTGAGAAATGCCATTGGCCGGGTGGAATCCCCTTGGCGGCCCGCGAGCGCTGAAGAAAGCTTTGAAATTGTCCGCCGCCGCCTGTTTCAGCCCCTCACCAATCCCGAGCTATTTGTGCAGCGGGATGCCGTGGTGAAAGCGTTCATGGATCTCTATCGCAGCCAAAGCCAGGAATTTCCCAGCGAGTGCAAAGAAAGTGACTACGAACGCCGCCTCAAGGCTGCTTATCCCATTCACCCAGAGCTGTTTGACCGCCTTTACTCCGACTGGTCTACTCTCGACAAGTTTCAACGCACCCGCGGTGTGCTACGGCTGATGGCCAGGGTCATCCACACCCTCTGGGAGCGAAATGACCGCAGCCTGATGATCCTGCCCGCCCACATCCCCATGGACGATCAACAGGTACAAGCAGAGCTGACCCGCTACCTAGACGACAACTGGCTGCCGGTAATCGACAAAGACGTGGATGGCCCCACTTCCCTGCCCCTGACTCTCGACCGAGATCACCCCAACCTGGGCCGGTATTCCGCCTGTCGCCGGGTTGCCCGCACCATCTACATGGGATCCGCCCCCACCCTGCGGGCCGCCAACCGCGGCATTGAGGAGCGCCGCATCAAGCTGGGCTGCGTGCAACCGGGAGAACACCCCATCACCTTCGGCGATGCCCTGCGGCGGCTATCCGACCAGGCAACTTACCTATACGGAGATGGCAGTCGCTACTGGATTTCCACCCAGCCCAACGTCAACCGCACTGCTCAGGAGCGAGCCGAGCAACTGTTGAGGGACGAGCCCCACACCCTCTGCCAAGAGATCATCCGGCGCCTCAAAGCCGACAGAAATCGCGGTGAGTTCAGCGCCGTTCACGTTGCCCCCGACTCCACTGCCGATATTCCCGACGATCCCACTTTAGGCGTGCGGCTGGTGATCCTGCATCCTCAGTATTCCCATAGCCGGGGTAGCCAGGATAGCCCTGGGCGAGTCTGGGCTGAGCAGGCCCTCCAGCGTCGCGGCAGCGGCCCCCGCTACTACAGGAACATGCTGCTGTTTTTGGCGCCCGACAAAACCCGCCTGGAAAGCCTAGAACGCAATACCGCCCAATACCTAGCTTGGAAAGGGATCCTGGAAGACAAAGATCTCCTCAACCTAGATGCCTTCCAAACCGCCCAAGCCGATACCAAGCTGCACCAATCCGAGGCTGCTGTTGAGGCTGCTCTGCGGGAAACCTATCAATGGCTGCTGATCCCAGCCCAGCCTGATCCCCAAGGCAGTCTAGAGTGGAAAGAATGCCGACTGCAGGGGCAAGATTCCCCCATTTTGCAAGCCAGCCGCAAAGCTGTCCACGAGGGGGATCTGGTTACCGCTTACTCTGCCATCACCCTCCGCCTGGATACGCTGGATAGATTCCTCTGGCGCGAGGCTGATCACATCGATCTCAAACGACTGTGGGAATGCCTGGCCCAGTACCTCTACCTACCCCGCTTGAAAGACCCATCCGTTCTTCTAAGAGCTGTAGAAGACGGGGTAGCCTCAACTGCTTGGGAGGATAGCTTTGCCTACGCAGAGGCCTTCGATGAGTCCAAAGGCAAATACCTCGGCTTGCAAGTGGCAGCCATAGTCAAGCCCAGCATCGGTTCCAACAGCCTGCTGGTCAAGCCAGAGGTTGCCCGCCGTCAATTGGAAGCCCTTCAAGTTCCTTCCCCAAAGGCGCCCTGCATCTTCCCAGACAGCACTCCGCCTCTTCCTGGCCCCGGCGAGGAGGATTCCCCAGTTACGAATCAAGGAAATCAAGTTTCCCAGCCGGCGTTGCCGAGGCGATTTTACGGCAGGGTGGAAATGGATCCCCTGCGGGTCAACAGAGATGTTGCAACCCTTGCCGACGAGGTCATCCGGCACCTGACCAATCTGCCAGGAGCCACTGTCAAAATTACCCTGGAAATCGACGCGGAAATACCGGAAGGCTTACCGGAGAGCGTGAGGCGCACGGTAGCGGAAAACTGCCGAACCTTAAAGTTCTGCACCCTGGAGTTCGAGGACAATCCGCATAGTCATTTTTAAGCGGGAATGAAACTTTTTCCTTAGCATTGTGCACTAGCTGATACATTCACGCTGAACTCTCCTGAACATGGTTCAGGAAAGAAGCGATCGCATCCTGCCTATCTCT
>NZ_JANSIL010000177.1:0-4682 GCF_047462015.1 Synechococcus sp. R5-13
CAACGCCAACTCCGACACCCACGCCCACTCCTACTCCGGCGCCAACACCCAGCCCGACGCCCACACCCACACCCACTCCGACTCCAACGCCAGAGGCGACGCCCACGCTTGCACCTCGTCGCCAGCCGCGCTTTCAACTGGGCCGCCCCCGTCCGACACCAGAGGGGATCCCGGCTGTTCCAACGCCACCGCCCGTGGTGGCCACTCCTGAACCTGAGCTTACGCCTGAGCCCAGCCCAGAGCCCTCTCCGCAAGCTGTGCCCACTTCAACTCCCCAGCCTGTGGCTACGCCTTTGCCGCGCGTGACCCCTATCCCTTTCCAGGAGCGGCGAGTGCGCCAGCAGGGGTTGCGGCTTTTCCCGCCGGGACTCCACAGTCCGGCCTTGCCAGGTGAGCAATAGCGGGACGGAGTCCTTGAGTTGATAGAAAGTTGATAGAATGCCCTTCGCGCAGCGGGCCGTGGGCCTCACTGTTTCCCCGATGCCGCTCTGCCTGGGTGCGCAGTTGCCAGTTGTCGCGTTCTCACACCGGTCAAGCGCGAGGAGCGTGGAGCGACGGGAAAGAATCCCCCGGCTCTAGCCGTGGGGAGAACGTCGATTCCTGCCCAATGGAAGGGCCGGTCGTGTGGCTAAGCTGATGGGGTTGAGCCAAGTCAGGAGCATTGCTCCCTTAACCATCTCGCACCGATTGCGGCGGCGGGATGGGATCCTGGGTGGAGCTTTGGATCTCGTTCTCTCCACTTTCCAACCTGAGCAAGGGCCGCAATCGGGATCCCTGCCAGGGATCCAGGACATCCCGAATCAGCACCTCCTGAATCCACACCTGCAGGATTGCCGCCAAAGGCACGGCCAGGAACAGGCCCAGCACCCCAAAGAAAAAGGCTGAAGTAACTTGAGCTACTAGGGTTAGGGCGGGCAGGAGCGACACCTGTCGGGACATAACGATGGGGGTGAAGACGCTGCTTTCCAACTGCTGGATCAGGATATACAGCCCCAGCACTGCCAAGGACTTCCAAGGGGCATCCGTGAGGGCTACCAGCATGGGGGCTACCACGCTTAAGGTGGGGCCGATATTGGGGATGAAGTTGAACAATCCCGCCAGCACCGCATTGGCCAAGATCAGGGGCACCCCCAAAATCCACAGCCCGATCCCACTCAGCAGCATCACCAAGGTGCTGGTGAAGAGGATCCCCATCAGCCAGCCCCGCAGCGCCAGCTCACAGCGCTTGAGGATGTAGCGAATGCGGGGACGGTAAAAGGCCGGGAAAACCGAGACAAAAGCGCGACTGTAGGCTTGGGGATCCGCCAACAACAAAATGGTGAGGATGATTACAAACAATAGGTTGAGCAGGGTGCCAAAAAAGGCAGTGAAGGACTGGGAGAAAAAGTCGCGCACCTGTCGCACCAACTCGGTGGCCTGGGGCACCAAGCTATTGGCCAATTCCCGCAGCGTCGGCAGCTCAATATCCGTCGGCAAAGAGAGAATCAAGCTCTCGAACAGTCGCTGCGCTTGCACGATCCCGGCGGGCACCCCATCGGTAAACAGCCGCCGCAACTGCTCCGCCAGGGGGGGCACCACGATTAGCCCCACCAAGATCGCGGCCACCAAAACCGTCAAACTGGTGATGACAATTGAGGGGCCACGCCGAAAGCCGTAGCGCTGTGGGATCTGGGCCAAGGTATCCAATGCTACTGCCAACACAATGGCCGCGAACACCAACAGCAGGATCTGCCGGATCTGCCAAAGCAGAACTAGCAGGCCCAACAGCGCCCCTAGCCCCAGCCACTGGGCGAAGGTCACCCGCCAGCTCACCTCCTCTCTCGCCCGGTTGTCGCCTATTCTAGATGGGATCCCGACAAGTCCCATCGCTATTCGAGAACCCTGGATGCGCGATCCTGTCCCTTCAGAAGTGACTTTAGCCGCCCGCAGCAGTGGGATGGAGTTTTTGCTCACGGATGAAGCTCCCCTGCTCTCGGTGGGGGGAGTGTCCCGTTATTTGAAATCGCTGCTGGCCGGGGATCCCTACTTGGTCAGGCTGTGGGTGAGCGGGGAAGTCTCCAGTTGCCAGCGCAACCGCAATGGCCACCTGTTCTTGACCCTGACCGATCCGGAAACCGGCGACGTTCTCAAGGGGGTGGTCTGGCAGGGCCAAACTTCCAGGCTCAGCTTCTGGCCGGAAGTGGGGCAACAGGTGCTTGCCCTTGGGCAACTTGGCATCTATAGCGGCGGCAGCCATTATCGCCTCGTCATCTGGCAATTGCTGCCTGCCGGGGAAGGGCTGTTGGCGTTGCGATTTCAACAGCTCAAGGCCCGCCTCAGTGCCGAGGGCTTGTTCGACAACCAACGACCTCTGCCTGTTCATCCCCAGTGCATTGCCGTCGTCAGTTCCCCCCACGCTGCCGGCTGGGGAGATATTCGGCGCACCCTCAACCAGCGCTACCCCGGGCTACGGGTGCTGTTCTCCCCGGCTCAAGTGCAAGGGGAGGCGGCCCCGGAATCAATTGTGCGGGCCATTCGCCGGGTGGAACAGGATGGGCGGGCGGAAGTGCTTCTTTTGGCGCGGGGCGGTGGAGCTAGCGAAGATTTGGCCTGTTTTAACGATGAGCGGGTGGTGCGAGCCATTGCCGAATGTCGGATCCCGGTGGTCACCGGGATTGGCCACCAGCGGGATGAAACCCTGGCTGACTACGCTGCCGACTACGCCGCCCATACCCCAACGGCAGCTGCCGAGCGGATCGTGCCGGATCTGGGGGAATTGCAGCGTCAGGGATCCCAGTTGCGCCAGAAGTTGATCGAACGCACCCGCCAAGCTTTGGAAAAAGCCCAGCAGCGTTTGCAGCAGGCCCAGCACCACTTGGTCTACGTGCATCCAGAGCGGCTGTTGCAACAGGCTCAGGAGCGCTTGACCCAGCGCCAACATCGCCTGCTCCAAGCCGTGCGCCATCGCCTCCGGCAACACCAACAGCACCAACAGGCCCTGCAAGATCGCCTCCAAGCGCTCGATCCCGAAGCCATTCTGAAACGGGGCTATGCCCTGGTGCGAGATGAAGAGGGATCCCTGATCCGCACCCATCGCCTGCCTCCCCAAACCCGCCTGATGATACAACTGGCCTCGGGAAGCCTATGGGTACGAGTAGAGGAGAGCCATGAGCCGCCGCAAACGTGAGGAGCCGTGGCGCTATGAAGCAGCCATTGCCGAGGTGGAAACTTTGATTGCCCAGATTGAATCGGGGGAACTGGATCTGGCGGAAGTGGTGGAGCGCTTTCAACAGGCCGCCCAAACCCTGAAAACCTGCGCGGACTTTTTAGAGCAAAAGCGGCAGCAGGTGGAGATCATCATCGAGCAATTGGGCCAAGAGGAAGAAGACCTGCCCGAATCATAGGGATCCCACCCGATCATTTCCCCTGCACTGCTGTTGCCATTCTGCTTCACTATGGATGGTCGTTGGATGGTTGTCTTTATCCTTGCGCCCCCATGCCCGCAAAGATCCTCGATGGCAAAGCCTTAGCCGCCCGCTTGCAAGCGGAGATGGCCGCCCAAGTGCAAGCTTGGATACCCCAGGTGGGGCGGCCACCGGGATTGGCAGTGCTGCGGGTTGGAGAGGATCCCGCCAGTGCGGCTTACGTGCGTGGCAAAGAGCGGGCCTGTGAGCGGTTGGGCATTGCTTCTTTTGGCCGACATTTTTCCGCCCAAGACTCCCCTGCCCATTTGCTCGACACCATCGACCAACTCAATCAGGACGAGCGGGTGGATGGCATCCTCGTCCAACTGCCCCTGCCCCCCGGCTGGGATCCCATCCCCCCCCTTTTGGCAATCGATCCCGGCAAAGATGTGGATGGACTTCACCCCCTCAACCTGGGCCGGCTGTTGCGCGGCGAACCCGGCTTGCGCAGTTGTACCCCCTTGGGCGTGATGCGCCTGTTGCAAGCAGAAGGGATCCCGATTGCAGGCCGAAAGGCAGTGGTGGTTGGTCGCAGCATCTTGGTGGGCAAGCCCTTGAGCTTGATGTTGTTGGCCGCCGATGCGACGGTCACCCTAGCCCACTCCCGCACCCCCGACTTGGCAGAAGTGACCCGCGCCGCCGACATTGTGGTGATGGCCGTGGGCCGCCCCCGCCTATTGAGGGCAGACATGGTGAAACCCGGCGCGGTGGTCATCGACGTTGGCATCAACCGCATCGAGACCCCCACCGGAGCCGAGCAATTGGTGGGAGATGTGGACTATGAAGCGGTCAAAGAGCTGGCCGCTGCCATCACGCCCGTACCGGGAGGCGTAGGGCCGATGACGGTAACGATGCTGCTGGCCAACACCCTACAGAGCTATAAACTGCGCAGCCACTTGTGTAGTCATTATTAAACAGGAATGAAACATTTCTGTTGCATTGTTCCCTAACTTCCCTCTCTCTCTGGGAGAAGAGCTGGGGTTGGTCGCGGCAGCGGCACAGAGCGCTTGGGGAGTGTCTCAATCTAGCTTGAAATGACTATGGTTTGGAGACTGTTCTCAAAATGTTCTGTTGCTTGGATCCTTCCCCTTTGGCCCAGAAGAGTGAGGAATGGAGAAGTTGCCCCAGAGGAGTTTGAGGTGACCGCTGCAAATGTCCAAGCTGCGCGCGGAGCATGACTCTAGTCAATAATAAGCTCAACTATACTGAAAATAATGTATAATATGTTCAGTACGGATT
>NZ_JANSIL010000178.1:0-1073 GCF_047462015.1 Synechococcus sp. R5-13
GAGCAGAGCAGGCCCAGGGCTACTGAAAGCCCGCTCCGTACCGCTTAGCGGTCGGAGCCGGGTAGTTTACACCACAGATCCGGTCACGTAGCGTTGCGGAGCAACAGGAGCAACAAAGTTTGTACGGGGAACATGAGGTGGAGTTGAGAAGAGGTGCCTAGCCCAACCTTTGAACAGCCTGAGGAAATCCGAGCGCTTTTTGACTGCATTGCTCCCCACTATGACTCCCTCAACCAAACCTTGAGCCTGGGCCTCCATCAGGTTTGGAAGCGTATGGCCGTGCGTTGGTCGGGCGCCAGCTCAGGAGGATATGTGCTGGATCTGTGCTGTGGAACCGGTGATCTGGCTCTGCAGTTGGCCCGCCGAGTAGGACGAAGGGGACATGTGGTGGGCCTAGATTTCTCTCCCGCCATGCTGGCGATTGCCCGGCGTCGCTCCCGGCTCTTCCCTGGCTACTCCCTGGAGTGGGTTTTGGGAGATGCCTTGGCCTTACCTTTTCCCGACAGTAGCTTCGATGCCATTACCATGGGCTACGGCTTGCGCAATGTAACCGATATTCCCCAAGCCTTGCGAGAGATTAGGCGAGTACTGAAGCCAGGACGTCGTGCCGCCATTTTGGATTTTCACCGCCCCACAGGGATCCCTCTTTGCGAACAATTTCAGCGCTGGTACTTGAACACTCAGGTGGTTGCCCAGGCCAAAACTTTGGGACTGGGATCCGAATATGCCTACATTGATCCCAGCCTAGATCGCTTTCCCTCTGGAGAAGAGCAACGACAAATGGCTTTGCAGGCAGGGTTTGCCAGTGCCAAGTTCTACCCCCTAGCGTGGGGCATGATGGGGGTACTGGTGATTGAGAAGTTTCGTATTGTTTCCATTAATTCCACTAATTCCACTTCCCCGAAGGGAAGCGACTCCCCCCGACTATAACCCTTGTCCAGAGCGGGATCCAGGGGCCTAGATCGACAGGGTCTCGTTTAAGGACTCCGTCCTGCTGGCGCGAAAGGACTCCGTCCCGCTGGCGCGAACGGCTGCAATTTCCCCTTATTTTTCTCCGCCGAGGGGCCTGAAAC
>NZ_JANSIL010000179.1:0-10308 GCF_047462015.1 Synechococcus sp. R5-13
ATGGCGATGTGGAACCACGCCGACCCATCCCGAACTCGGACGTGAAACGCATCAGCGGCGAATCTACTGGATCAAGTGATAGTGGTTGAGAGCTAGTTTTTGTTCATAGCTCCTCTCTCTTTATAAGAGAGGAGCTCAGGTTTTGCATAAGGTTTCACCTGTCAGTTCAACAGGCTAGATCCCATCCCAAACATTCCTGCATCACCTGGCCCAATAGGTACAGGGATCCGCAGATTACAGCTGGTGGCTCAGTGAGGTTTTTCGGCTTGAGCAACTGAGCCCGAAGAGCGGAGAGATTGGGCAGTGCCCGTGCCGAGGCGAGATGAGGCTGCAGAGTCTGGGCTATCTGAGCAAGTTGCTCGGGATCCGTCCCAGAGTGGCCGGCAATTGGCAGGGCAAAAAAGCAATCTCCCGGCCGCAGCAGGGTGCTGAGAATGCCCTGGACATCTTTGGTGGTGAGGATGCCCACATACCAGGTGAGGGGGCCGGGTTGATGCTCATCCAGATAGCGACGGAGAGCCTGGGCAGCGGGCAAGTTGTGGGCTCCGTCCATCAGCAACTGACGGGATCCAATCTGCACCCGCTGTAAGCGCCCCGGCCAACGGGTGATGGCAAATCCTTTTTCGACAGCGGCATCCGGGATCCGCCAGCCCTGTTGCTGTAGGGTTTCCACAACGGCAAGAGCTACTGCCGCATTGGTGAGTTGTACATCGCCGCTGAGGGGCAAGGTGAGGAGCTGCCCTCGCCATTGGGCGGTTTGAGGCTCTGACCATCGCAGAGGTTCGACCATCTTCAGGGGGCTTCGCAATTGCTCTGCCTTGGCTCGGATAACTGCTGTGACCTCTGGGGTTTGGGGTGCGCACACTGCCGGGATCCCTGGCTTGAGAATACCCGCCTTTTCAGAGGCAATTTGGGGAAGGCTGTTGCCCAAGCGCTGCCAATGATCCCAGCCGATGGAGGTGATAGCCGTTACCACTGGCTCGATCCCAGCATTGGTAGCATCCAGCCGCCCCCCCAGGCCCACTTCTATCACTGCCACATCCACCTTTTGCCGGCGGAAGTACAGCCAAGCGGCAGCGGTGATAACCTCAAACTGGGTGGGAGAAGCCTCGTCAGGGGCATAGGTTTGTAGGCAGTCTCGCACCTGGGCCAGCGCTTGGCTCCAGTCGTTGGCGGAAATGTATTCCCCGTTCAGCCAAATCCGTTCCCGCCAGTCCACCAAATGGGGAGAGGTGTAGCGGCCCACACGATAGCCTGCCGCCCACAACACGTGGCTGACCCAGGCACAGACAGATCCTTTGCCGTTGGTGCCGGCTACGTGGATGGCCGGGATCCCAGCTTGGGGCTGTCCTAGACGCTGCAGCAAGACTTGCATGCGTTCCAGACTGAGATCCACACCAAAATGGCCCAGGGACTCCAGAAAGGCCGGCCAATCCCAGTCTGGGATGCGAGGCAGGGTTAGGGACAAATTACTCTGGCTCAAGCAAAGACTCCGTCTTGCCAGGGTAGGTGAGATTTGGGATTTTTTCTAGGGATCAACAATTCTAGAGGTTCACTACAAAAGCGTCACGGATGCCCGGCTGCTTGAGCACCTCTTCCAGGATCCCATCCGGCAGGGGATCGTCCAAGCTGAGCACCATGACTGCATCGCCGCGGATGATCTTGCGCCCCACCTGCATGCTGGCGATGTTGACATTGTAGGCTCCCAGCAGGGTGCCAATCCGTCCGATGATTCCCGGCATATCCCGGTGCAGGGTCATCAGCATGTTGGCGGAAGGGGGCACATTCACCGGGAACTCGTCGATCTGGGTAATCCGCACCTCTCGCTCCCCAATCAACGCCCCCGAAACCGAGCGGATCCCATTGGGGCCGTGGGCAATCAACGTCAGGGATCCGGAATAATCTTTCAAAGAGGGATCTCGAGTTTCCACCACCCGAATGCCCCGTTCTTTGGCCTCAATGGAGGCATTGACGTAGTTGACCCGCTCCCGCAGCGCCAGCGTCAAAAGCCCTTTGAGAGCGGCAATGACGATCGGCTGCCCATCTTTTTCCGCCAGATCTCCCTGCAGGCGGATCTCCAACTGGTTGACGCGATCCCCCGCCAATTGGCCAACCAAGTTGCCTAGGGTTTCGGCCAAGTCCAGGTAGGGTCTGAGGTTTTGCAGCACCTCTGCCTGTAGGCCGGGGATGTTCACGGCAGAGCGGGCCGGCAGCCCCAGCAACACATCGCGGATCTGCTCGGCCACATCAATGGCCACATTCACTTGGGCTTCTTCGGTGGAGGCCCCCAAGTGGGGAGTGAGCAGGACTTCTTTGCCCAGGGAAAACAGCGGGGAGTCCTTCAGGGGCTCGTTGGCAAATACATCCAAAGCCGCTCCGGCAATTTGACCGGATTTCAGGGCTTCGTACAGGGCTTGTTCATCCACCAAACCGCCGCGGGCGCAGTTGATCAGGCGAGCGGTCGGCTTCATCATGCGAAAGGTTTCGGCGTTGAACAGGTTGGTGGTTTCAGGGGTCTTGGGAATGTGCAAGGTGATGTAGTCGGATTCCTGGACCAAAGTTGTGAAGTCCACCAGGCGCACCCCCAGTTGCTCTGCCCGCTCCACGGATAGATAGGGGTCATAAGCCAGCAGCTTCATCCCCATCGCCTTGGCAATCTGGGCCACATGGGATCCAATCCGACCCAATCCGACAATCCCCAGCGTTTTTTTGTAGACTTCTACGCCGACAAACTCTTGCCGATTCCACAGGCCCGACTTCAGAGAGGCATTGGCATCGGGTATGTGGCGGGAGAGGGCCATCATCAAGGCAATGGCGTGCTCGGCAGCGGCAATGGTGTTGCCCTCTGGGGAGTTGACCACCAGGATCCCGGCTTTGGTTGCGGCAGGCACATCGATGTTGTCAACGCCAACGCCCGCCCGCCCGATGATCTTCAAGTTCGTCCCCGCCTCGATCACCTCTCGGGTAACCCGTGTACCGGAGCGCACCATGATGGCATCGTAGTTGGGGATGACCGCGATCAACTGCTCTGGGGTGAGCTGGGTTTGCACATCCACCTGAGCGACTTGGGAGAGAATGTCGATCCCCGCCTGATCGATGGGATCTGTGACGATGACTCTGGGCATAAGCAGCGTTAGTCCAGTGGGATGGAGGGCAACAGAAGTAGGGGAACAGATTACCCAAAAAATTGGGTCTAAAGCTCCGTCCTACCGCTACGCAGTTCGCCTTGGCCTCAGGAAGCTGCAGGAGGGCTTTAATGCTATGGTCATCCTTAGCGGCAGGGTAGTCAACCGCTCTGTTCAAGCAAGCGGGCTATAGGCCTTAAGCCCAGCAGTGCGAAGGCCAACGAAGACACGCTGTGAATATTCTGGTCGTCAATGCCGGTTCCAGCAGCCTCAAATCCTCCCTATTTCTGACGGTTGAGGGAAGGGTGGAGGCCACGCCCATCTGGCAAGCCCAGGTGGATTTCACCTACAAGCCGGGGGAGGCCCTCATCCAGACTCGTCGGCGAGGCGGTGGGTGGGAACCTTTTCCCTCCGTTTCACCTGAGGGAGGGATCGGCCAACTGGCCCCGCTGTTTCAAAGCCTCTGGCAAGGGGAGGGATCCCTGCTCCCGCAGGCGGCTGAGATCGGCGGCGTCGGCCATCGGGTGGTGCATGGGGGATCCCTGTACCGGCAGCCCACCTTAATTACGCCAGAGGTGGAGAGGGCGATTGAGCAATTGATCCCCTTGGCCCCGGCCCACAACCCTGCTGCGCTGGCTGGCATCCGTCTGCTAAGGCAACTGTTGCCGGGGATCCCTCAGGTGGCCGTTTTCGACACCGCCTTCCACCAGCAAATGCCTCTGGCCGCAGCCCTTTACCCCCTTCCCTACGCTTGGGCTGAACAAGGGATCCGCCGCTACGGGTTTCATGGCATCAACCACGAGCATTGCGCCCGTCGCGCTGCCGAGATCTTGAACCGACCCCTGGAAGAGTTGCGGCTGATCACTTGTCACCTGGGCAACGGCTGCTCGTTGGCGGCCATTCGCGGGGGCAGAAGTGTGGACACCACCATGGGCTACACCCCCCTGGAGGGCTTGATGATGGGATCCCGGTCGGGGTCAGTGGATCCGGGCATTTTGATCCATCAGTTGCGCCAGGGCATGAGTGTGGATGAACTGGATCGGATCTTGAACCGAGAATCGGGGTTGAAGGGCGTTTCCGGCCTGAGCAGCGATATGCGGGTTGTGTTGGAGGCAATGGAGGCAGGCCATGCCCGGGCGGAGCTGGCTTTTGAGCTGTTTGTCCACCGTCTGCGCAGCCAGATTGGGGCGATGCTCATGAGCTTAGATCGGCTGGATGCGCTGGTGTTTTCTGGGGGGATTGGGGAAAACTCAGCGCCGGTGCGGGCGGCAGCCTGTGCAGATCTGGGTTTTTTAGGGATCCAGATCGACCCGGTTTTGAATGCCGGATCCCCCCGCAACTGCGATATCAGCACTTCGGATGCTCCGGTGCGGGTTCTGGTGATCTCAGCCCAAGAGGACTGGGCCATTGCCACAGCTTGCCAAAACCTTTTGCAAGGGGAATAAGCGAAGGATCCCAGGCCGCTGCTTGCCAGGTTCTCTCCTTTCTGCCCACTGGCTTGGTGGAGACAAACTCTAGACAATAAGCTCAAAAAAAGAAGACCTTTTGGAGTGGAGGAAAACCATGCAGCGAAGGCATGAACGGATCCCATTGCTGGTGCTGCTGAGCAGTGTTCTGGTGGGGTGTGGGGGCACGACCGGCAGCAGCGATCTTCTGCCCCTGCCGCCTCCCATACCTGCTCCATCCCTCACCATTACCGATCTCTCTCCGCGCACCGTCTTGGTGGGGCAAACTCCAACCTTTGTGGTGTCTTTCCGGGTAGAGGCCCCTGCCGGGATCCGGGGTTCCAACGCCTTTTTGGCTTCCGTCACCACCCCACTGGGCAATTTCGTAACCCTGGGAGCTTTTGATGCTGCTCAGTTGCCCGGCTGCTTCGTTGGGGCGACCACCTGCACCGTTACAGGGCTGACCCTGACCCAGAACCGCTTTACCCTCACTCAAACGGGATCCCATCAGCTCACCATCAGTGTGTTCGATCGGCAGGAGCGGCTGGGCAGCGGCAGTTTCACATTTACCGGAGTGCTTTGAAAACGGTTTGGATAAAGACACAGAGGATACTAGTCTTGCAGGATCCCCAGAAACTCAAAACTCACTCTAGGCCCTATCTCTCAGGTGGATTTCTGAGGCTTCCGGCCAAGGGATCAGGCCACCTCGGTCAAACTTGAACGGCCTCGCCGTTCCTGAGGAGATCGAGTTTTGTTGCTTCAAATCGGGTGGGGATAAAGTCGAGTATGTAGTCACTCTAAACATCATGGTCTAAACATCATGAATGAAACCTTTCCGTCTGGCTCCCCTCTCCCTCTGGAAGAGGAGCTGAGGGTGGTCGCGGAAGCGGCGCGGAGCGTTTGGGCACGGTCTCCAGCAGGAATGTAACTCGGAGATCCCAACTCAGGTGATCCGGATCAGCGCAAGCCTTTGGTCAGGGGAGTAGGTTATAGTTATCCAAAAAGATAACAATTTTGACGAAAAAGACATCTTCTGCTTTCCCCAAGCTGACCTTTGGATATGCTGAAGCCGATCTAGGGAATGGAGGCGCTGAACTGTGGAGAATGGGATCGTGTGTCAACTCACTTTAGAATGGACCGAGGCCGACCGGCGCCGATCGCAAACGGTTTCGCCTGTTCCCTCCAAGCTGGTTACCATTGGACGGGATCCCGGCTGTGATGTGGTGCTCAATGACCCAACTCGCTCGGTCTCAGGAGTTCACGCCGGGCTTTATTTTGATCCCAAAACCTTAAACTTTCACATTCGCAACTTAACTCGGGATCGTTTGCCTCCTAAGCAGCCCAACCCCGTCTGGGTGAATGGCCGAAAAATAATTCAGGAAGAGCTTGCGCTTGAGGCCAATAGCCAAATTCAATTGGGGCGCGTTGTGCTGAGCGTGAAGTCCATAGAAGTTGCCAGGAAGAATCAGGGGGTTCCCCTCAGCCGCGGCACTTTGGACGCCCTCAAGGTTAAGTGCAGCCGCCTGGAAAACCCTCACTACCTGCCCCCAGAATATCAGGGTCAGAATTGTCCCTACTGTGGACATTTGGTTTTGAGCGCTACCTTGGTGATCCCTCCTCCAGAAGCTGGCAAAGCCCCACAACCTCCTCTCTAGAGGACCAACCCTTTCTATTCTTCTTAATTCTTCTTACAGATCCCAGTGGCTGATCCAAGTCCGTGGGGGATAGAAAAAAGGGATCCCGGGCAAACCAAAAGTGACCTGTGAGGTCGCGCTGTTCTGTGTTTTCTCAATGGCCTCTTCATGATCTTTGTACATGATCTTTGTAAAGGTGAGCAGAAGCTATGCAAATTCAACTGAGCTGGGAAGATCCCATCACCGAAGAACAGCAGGAGCTGATTTTTCCATTGCCTCTTGCCTTGGGCAGGGAGCTGGCCCAATTGCCACAGGAATGGCAAGGTCGAGAAGTGGCGCGGGCTGTGTTTGCCAGCCAGGAGATCTCCCGTTATCACGCCCTCGTCTATCTCGGTGAGGATGGCCAGGTCATCTATGAAGATCGCAGTGCCAACGGCAGCCGCATCAATGGGGAAAAAATCCGTCAGGCACGCCGGGTGCTCCAGGGGGGAGAAGTGGTGGAGCTTGGCCCCTACAGCATCACCGTGGGTTTGGTGTCCCCCAGGGATCCCAATGCCACCCTTCTGACCGCCACCCCTACTCTTTTGCTGGAGCCGCGCACCGAACTGATTCGCCCGGCCACCCAACCCGACACCGCATTTGAGGTTCCCCCGGCTTCCACGGTGGTTTTTGCCCCAGAGCAGCTTCCTGAAGTGCGGGCTGGCTCGGATTTTCCGCCGCCGGATTTGTTTCGAGCTGAGCAAATTGCCCTGAGCGCCCTCAAAGCCACCGGACTACCTGTGGAAGAGACCCTCTATTTGGCCTTGGGCGGCGGTATCGGCAGCTTTGTCTGGGTGGATACCCTGCGCATCTACGGGGTCAGACCGGAACACATCCGCGTCATCAGCATTGCCCGCAAACCCTACGAACGGTATGAACGGCTTTTGACCAACTGCCAGATCCCCCGCTGGAAGCGAATTCGCTCTGGCTCCGATTCTTGTCCAGACAACATTTGGGGCTGGCCTGGCTATGCTCTGCGGGATGCTTGGCGTTCCTTTTTCTCCGGCCGATTGTTGGAAGCACTCGGCTTTTTGTGGCAGGTATTTAGTGAGCCCTTGTTGGCAGATACCTATACGCCGCGGGCGGGGGATGTATTTGCCTCAATGGATCGGGAGGCAGCCCGAATTGGTTGGGAGCAAATGTTGTGTTACGGCCATATTCGCGCCATTCGCAAAACGGAGGATGGGCGATATGTGGTGGCCTATTCGGCAACGCGGCCCGGCCATACGGATCACCGTTTTATGGTGGCCAAGTATCTCCATTTGGCAACTGGATATCCGGCCATCAAGTTGCTCAACGACCTGCAGGAGTTTCGCGAAAAAACAGGAGATTTGAGATCGGTGGTACACGGCTATGAGCCTCATGATCACGTTTATGAGCAGTTGGAGAAACAAGGTGGCACCGTCCTAATTCGGGGATTTGGGATCGTCGCCTCTCAGGTGATGGAACGCCTTTACGAAGCCCGCAAAGTCAACCCCCGCATCTCGGTGGTGCATCTGAGCCGTGCGCCCAAAAGCGGTAATCGCTTCGGACGAGCCAAACGGGCAGTGGATAACCATTGGGAGTTTCAGCCCTTCAACTGGCCCAAGGGCACTTGGGGAGGAGTTCTGCGTGCCAAATTGGAAGCGGCGACCCCCCTAGAACGGCGCGAACTGCTGGAAGCTTGGGGCGGCACCACGACAGCAAGTCGGCGGAAATGGCGGCGGATCGTGCGGCAAGGGTTGCGAGAGGGCTGGTACTCGATTGTGTTCGGCAAGGTGGAGTCGGTGGTTCCCGGCGACAAGGGTAAGCCGGTAACCTACATTCGAGGTACCCACAACAACACGCAATTAAAGGTGGAGGCCGATTTCGTTATCGACTGTACGGGTTTGGTTTCGGATCCCATGACCAATCCTCTCCTCAACGATCTAATTACCCACTACAACCTGCCCCTCAATCCTCACGGGCGCTTGCATGTCTCCAACGACTTTGAGCTGGTGGAGATGCGCAACCGGGATGGGCGAATGTACGCCGCTGGGATCATCACCTTGGGCGGGCCCTATGCGCCGGTGGATACGTTTTTGGGTTTACAGTACTGTGCCCATCGCTCGGTGGAACACCTGGCTCGACTGCGGGCACCGGGGGTCAAAGGCTTAGAAGGGATCCGATCCCTGTGGCAATGGTGCAAGTGGGCCCTAAACATCAGCCCCTAGCTTGCCGACATTGGGCAACGCTCCTGGATTTTGCCGGATGTTTATGGTTATCAACGCTATTGTTGGCGACACATCATGGCTATTCCCCATCCCGTTGAACCTGGTGAAAGGGGTGTTGCGTTGATCCCCAACTCTTCTATACCAAAGGGGGAAGGGTTGGGGGTGAGGGCCAGAAGGTTCCCTCAAACAGACTGGGAGCGACACGGATCCTGATGATCTCGATTGGCAAAACTGCGGGAGGAAAAAATGACTCCGACCTTGATTGGCCGCTGGCAAACTCGCATTTTCTTATTGGCCACCGTTGGTGTTTTGGCAAGTTTACCCTTTTATTTTGGGATCACCGGACATGGCGGCAGCCTCACCTATTTTTGGGTGCTGTTCTACGTAGGTCTGTTTGGCTGTGTTTGGGATGTCGTTTATAACTATCTGATGGGGTGGATGTGGGATCACGATTGGCCTGGGATCCTTCAGCTTTTGGCCGGCATTTGGGAAGGGCTTTTTTTGGGTACAGTCCTGAGGGTGGTGGGTCTGCCTCATATCCCAAGACAACGGTTTGATTTGGGAGATTTTATTCTCCACTACAGTGTGGTCTGGGTTTGCCTTTACCTCAGCGCTTGGGTGGTGATGCGCATTTTGTTTCCCCGCTGGCGCTTTCGCGGTGGAGAGTGGCTGGGGCCATGGCCTCGCTCTGGCAGCTAGAGAGGGGATCCACTGCCGCTAGAATCAGGCTGGGAGATCTCCCCGGATAAGTCTGTACAGGCTGAGGGGAGTTGAAAAGTTGTTGCTGACCCAGATTTTTGCCCCATGCAAGCCTGTACCCTGATTGCCCGCGCCAAGATCAACCTCTACCTGGAAATCCTCGGCTCCCGTCCTGATGGGTATTCAGAGGTGGCGATGGTGTTGCAGAGCATTCATTTGGCGGATCGACTGCAGTTGAAGAGCCGTCCTCACGGGATCCACCTCACCTGCGATCGCCCAGAAGTGCCCACAGATGCCCGCAACCTTGCCTATCGAGCGGCTGAGCTGCTGCAAAAAGAGTGTCACTCTTCCGCCGGGGTGGAGATTCACATCGAAAAGCACATTCCGGTGGCAGCAGGTTTGGCGGGGGGCTCGGCTGATGCGGCAGCGGTTTTGGTGGGGTTGAACCAACTGTGGGGGCTGGGCCTGACGGTGGGAGAGTTGCAGAGTTTGGCAGCCCGCTTGGGATCCGACATTCCCTTCTGTATCCAGGGGGGAACGCAACTGGCCACCGGGCGCGGGGAAGTTTTGGAGCCGCTGGCCGATTGGGAAGGGATCCCTGTGCTGCTGGCCAAGCCCAAGCACCTGGGGGTTTCGACTGCCTGGGCCTATCAAGCCTTTCGTTCTCGCCGGGAGATCTTGGGAGCGACTGCCCCATCTGAACCCGCGCTGCCCACCTTGCCGCAGGCGTTGGCGGCTCTCAGCCGTCAGGATCCGCCGGCGTTAGCCAGGAGTTTGCGCAATGACTTGGAACAGGTGGTTTTGCCGGAGTATGCAATTGTAGGGGAGCTGCGCCAAGCTCTTCTCTCGGCGGGGGCCCTGGGATCCCTGATGTCGGGGTCAGGGCCAACGGTCTTCGGGATCATGCCCAGCCTGGAGCTGGCCGCCCAAGCGCGCGACACCCTGCGTCGCCAGTTTCAAGATGTGGAGTTTTGGGTCACGCAGTTTGCCCCCACCGGGATTCTGCTGCAGCCGGATCCCTGTAGCCTCAGCCCCACCTAGGGTGTTGGCTGGATTGGCCGGATATGGGATCCCCACCTGACCTTCTCTATCCTCCCCTCCAGTTGACCAAAAAAACTGGGTTACAAGCCCCGCCCTTCTAGGGCGGCTTTTGTAAGATGCTATTAGACAGGAA
>NZ_JANSIL010000180.1:0-3934 GCF_047462015.1 Synechococcus sp. R5-13
ACAAACAGAATGCTATCGCTGCATAGTTGAACAGTGATGTTCAGCAGTGTTCAGCGTAAATGTATCAGACCAGTCCGCCGGCCACCCTCTACAACCCGTGCAGATTTGTCTTTGGCGTAGAAAAGATTCCACCTAGCCTGCCAGCCTCACTTTGTGGATGCTGTAGGAAATTTTCTTCCCTATGCATCATCTACTCAATCTTCCAAGGGATCCAACTTGGGATCCAGACTCTTGGCCGTTAGACGCAGAGCCTCCGCCTGATCCATCACCCGTGGAGCTTGCACTGCCGTTTCAAGGCCCTGGCGATAGCTCTCCCACAGGGGCATTTCTGGGTAGGTCTGCTGCAACTCGCTGATCTGATCCAGAAGGGCCTCCAGCCAGCCAGCCGTGCTCCAGGTGAGCAGAAACTGGAAGGGGTTCCACAGGTTGAGCTGCCGCCCCAATTCATTTAGGCTCTCGTTGCGAATGGGCGGATCGAAGATGTCCGCCACCGTCATTAACTGGCGGGCCAGCAGGGGTCTGAGGATTTTCTCGGCAGCTTCCACCACAGCAGGGATGGCAGCTTGGATCCGGTCGGGTCTGGGAATGTTCCGCGCCTGGGGCAAGGCTTGCAGCACCAACTCCAGTCGCCGCCCTGCCTCTGCCGATTCCAAAGCCGATTCCAGGGTGGTGCCCACGCTGAGAAACACTTCTCCCGTCAGCAGCCGCACTGCATCGATGACCAGGTGATACAAGGGAGGGATCACGAGCTTGATCCACTCGCTCTGGAAAAACTCCCGCAGCCGCCGTGCCGCATAGTCCCCCACTTGGGTGGTCTGGATCCCCACTTGAGTGAGATTGAGATACCAGTCGGGAGGAGATCCCTTGGGATCCAGCCAACGGCGCAGCGTTTGCCATTCTTCTTCTGTGAGGGCAGTTCGTCCCTGTTTTAAGCCAGTTCGCCGCAGCTTGCCCTCGGCATTCAAGAGCTTGCGCAGCTCCGGTGTGCCCAGCAAGGACAAGGCACCTGCCGAACCCACACTGCCGATCTCGATGGCGATCAAGGCGGCCAACAAGGCGGCTGAGGCCTTTACTTGAATCTGGCCGCTTTTGTCCATCACCAAAGGCAGGCGGCTGTTGCCATAGGCACGGGCACTCATCGCCTCCAGAGCAGAGCGTTGGTCAGAGGTCAGCGTCCGAGCCCAAGAAGGGATCCCGTGGCTTTCCGCCTCTGGATAGGCCGCTTCCTGCAAGCCGTGATACAGCAAGCTGGCCACCCAGGCGCGATCCGCAGCCTGCCGCAAAGAGCCAATGACCACTTCCCATTGGCAGGGGTTAAGCAGGGGCAAGAGCGCTTGCAGCTCTCGGTGGATGGGCTCTGGGGATCCCGCCGTTCTCGACTGTTCCAGAGCGCTTTGCAGCCGATCCCGCGCCTCTCGGCACAGCCCGCCCCACTCCAGTTGCAGGCGAGCCAGGGTCTGTTGCACCGTCTCTTCGGAGCGACGGGGTAGATCCTGCCAGCCCGCTTCCAGCTGCCGCCACAGCTCCTCCCATTTCAGGCCCTCAGCAGCGCCATTGACGGCATCCGAGGCAACCTTTGAGCTGGGCGAGGCGTTTTGGGGCTCGGAATGGAAAGCGGGATCCAGAGGTTCAGACATGGACAGAACCGGCTCAAGGGGATTACCGGCATTATAGCTAGGGGTAAAACGCCAGCCGAGGCAAACCCAACGTTTCCGGCCATCCCATCATCAGGTTGAGACACTGCACTGCCTGCCCGGCTTGCCCTTTCATCAGGTTATCGATCACCGACAGGACAATAACGCGGTTGGTGCGGCTGTCCACCTCCACCCCGATCATGCAGGTGTTGGTGCCGGAGACCCATTTGGTTTGCGGGTAAACCCCCCGCGGCAGCACCTTCACCCAAGGAGATTGGCGATAGAAAGCATTGTAAATGGTGAGCAAATCTTCCCCCACAAAGCCGGGATCCCGCAGAGTGGCATACAAGGTGACGTGGATCCCCCGCACCATGGGCACCAGATGGGGCGTAAATTGCACGGTGATGGGGGTGTGGGTCAGGTCGGTGCAAGCTTGCTCGATCTCGGGCGTATGGCGGTGCTGGGCCACTCCATAGGCTGCCAGAGAGCCGTCCACTTCGGCAAACAGGGATCCCACCTTGGGGGTACGACCTGCCCCCGAAACGCCGGATTTGGCATCGAAAATGAGGCTGTCCAGCTCCACCAACCCCTGCCGCAGCAGAGGAGCAACCGCCAACAATGAGGCAGTGGGATAACAGCCGGGACAGCCCACCAGTTGGGCTTGGGCAATCGCCTCGCGATAAAGTTCCGGCAACCCATAGACCGCCTGCTCATTGGCCTGGCGATAGGCAGGGCTGGGCCAGTTGGGATCCGTCTGACCCATGCGGTACCAAGATTGGTAGGTGGCCAGGTTGCGAAAGCGGTAATCTGCCGACAAATCCAAGACTTTGCACCCCTTGGCCAGCAAAGGCGGAGCCAGCTCAGCAGCCAGCCCATTGGGGAGAGACAAAAACACCACATCGCTGTTGGCGGCAATGCGATCCACCTCTACCGGCTGAACGGTCAGATCCACGGCCTGGGCCAACTGGGGATAGAGATCCCCGTAGCGCTTGCCGGCGCTGTCTTGCCCGGCCAGGTAGGTGATCTGCACGCCAGGGTGCTCGCTCAGCAGCCGCACCAACTGCACCCCTCCGTAGCCGGAAGCGCCGACGATGCCAATGCGGACAGGCTCTGTGGGGTGGGGTGGGCGGGGCGCCATGTTGGCCATGGGGGGTTGCCTGTGCAAGAGGGTTGCGTGATGGCTTGCCTTAAGTTCTACCGCATTTTTCTGCTGCATTTGACGCTGCATCTTGTCCATTCGCGTTTTCATTCGCGTTAGCGTTGCGTGGCCATCCAGGGGGATTTGTTATGCTGGGTTCACCTGAGCCGCTCGGGCCTTGGCAGCGGCTTCCGTAATATCTGTCTATGTTCTGTGTAGCTTTCTAATCTGCGGTCTATGCACTATGAGCGATTGATCAACATGGTCTTGCGGGCCTATGGCCAAAGCAGCCGCCATGGCCTGGATCAGGAAACTCTGACCCTCTACTCAGAAGGCCCCTACACCCTCTACAAGCTCA
This sequence comes from Synechococcus sp. R5-13, assembly GCF_047462015.1. Classification (NCBI taxonomy): domain Bacteria; kingdom Bacillati; phylum Cyanobacteriota; class Cyanophyceae; order Synechococcales; family Synechococcaceae; genus Synechococcus; species Synechococcus sp. R5-13. The sequence continues at coordinate 3,131 of NZ_JANSIL010000180.1, forward strand.
CTTCCCATTTCGATCGCCGCTCCATTTTTGTGTTGGCCCAGAATCAGCGGGATATGTTTGTTTCTGGCGATGCGTTTAACAACAAGCTGATCCCAGGAGAATGGCAGGCGTGGCTGCACCAGAAAGCGCTGGGCATCGCTCCCGACACGGCACAAGCAGGTTAGCCGAAGACCATATCTGGCGTGGAAGGATCCCCAAGCTTACGCCCGGCCTGTTGAGATCCAGCCCATGCTGACAATGGCCGCCTACTTCCAGCTCAGAGGGTGGTGGGATCCACAGGTCGCTCCACCTCTCCAGAATCTACCCGCCACTGGCCAAAACCCCTGGCTGAACCTGTCGGGGCACCACTGAGAGACGATCCAGCTCGGCACAATAGGCCAGATCCTGATCGTTTTCCGGCCCCAGACCCAACAACCGTTGCCCGTGGCTAGAGCGTCTCAACAAACCCAGCAGATCGTCCTGCCAAGTTTGGTAGAGGGCCAAGGCCGCCAAGGTCTCGTCGTTGCCCAACTGGTTCAAAGAGCAGCCCAGGCGATGCAAGATGGCTCCGGCACAGGCAGTATCTTCCAGTGAAAAGGCCCCTTCCCACCCGGATCCCACCAGCCACACCTCGGCAAAGGAGCCCCGTCTGAGAAAATCCACCACGGCTCCCAAGTTCACCAGGGCTGCTGTAATCACCACTGGGATCCCTTCCAGGCGCTGTAGGCTGCGCGTGCCGTTGGTGGTGCTCAGGAAGATGCGCTTGTCCCGCACGCGGTCGGGAGTGTAGTCGAGGGGGGAGTTGCCCAGATCAAACCCCGCCAC
>NZ_JANSIL010000181.1:0-1832 GCF_047462015.1 Synechococcus sp. R5-13
GCTTGGATCGCATCAATGAGTTGATTGCAGCCGGTTTGGCCGACAAAGTCTCCAAGGAAGACTTGGCCACGCTGCAGCGCTTGCAAGAAGAATTTGCTGCCGAGCTGGCGGCCCTGCGCGGGCGGGTGGATGCGGCAGAGGCTGAGATTAACGATCTGAAAGGGAAGATCTTCAACCCAGTTACCAAGCTTAACGCCCAGGTGATCACCGCAATTCTTGGCAGCGCTCTTACAGAAGACCGGGTCGTACAAGGAAGAGTGGTAGCCGAGCAAAATCAGGCAAACATGACTCTTCCCTATCGGGTACGCCTGAACTTCGATGCCTCCTTTGTTGGCCGGGATCGCTTGCGTATCCGCCTACAAGCTCGCGATGCGGTTACTACCTTCTTTGAGGGTGACCCAGGCGTTGGCTTCCAGGGGGGTGCGGGTGGTACCTTCACCCTTGCCCAGCTGGTTTATCAATTCCCTGCTTTCGACCGCGCTGCTACTATCTACACGGGCATTACGGGTACGGGAGTGTCGAGCGTTCTGCAGTACAGCACGCCCTTTGATGCCCTGTCGGACTTTGCCGATGCTCCCAACTCTACGGCAGATGTGCCCAGCGGAACCCTATTTGGTTTTCGCTACCGTTTGAGCGACCAGTTTCGTTTAGCCTACGCCTACAGCACCAGAAGAGGTCAAGCTCTGGGGAGAGGCTTTGGCGACAGTGGCTTGACAGGTGATGATAGCGCTCACACCGTCGAGCTGGGCTTCTTGCCAACCAAGGGCTTGGAGTTTTACCTTCAGTTTGCTTCCACCTACCTGCAGCAAGCAAATGACGGTCCTACCTTCCTGGCCACGGGTAAAAGTCTCTTCCGCGGGCCGGTAAGAAGAACGCAGGTCAATGTCTCTGCACGGGTGAATGCTTTTACGTTCGCAGCCAACTGGGAGATCAGCCCTCGCATTACCTTGTCTGGCTGGTTTACGGCTGGCAATGTGGATTACAACCTGCCCAATGTGGTACCGGCTGGCACTGTGGATCCGGGTGAGGAAGACTTTAATGGTTTCCTCCTTGGCTTTGTTTTCCCCGACCTCTTCGTGGAGGGTGCCAGAGGCGGGATTGTATTTGGGCAGCCAATCGTGACCACAGACAACGACGGAGTGTGGGATACTCGCCCCTTCGTTGTGGACGTCTACTACAGCTTCCCGGTCAACGAGTACATTACTCTAACGCCTGCTGCCTACTTTGTGAGCAACCCCAATGGCGGCAGACCCGGAGACAACGACCCAACCATTGGCGTGGGGGCTTTGCGAGCTGTGTTTACTTTCTAGTTCCTAGCTCCTCACGCTTACAGCCAAATTGCCAGGCAGGGATCCACTACGGTGGATCCCTTCATTGAATAAGAATAATCAACTCCTCTGTGGGGATAAGGATGCTGGCATTGAAGAGCTTGAGGTTGAGCTTAAGACGAGGCCATGGGCTACAAAAAGCGCACTGCGTGAGATCTGCCCAGGTCTTTGCCACAGGCTCGGTGTAGGTGTGAGAATGGCGGGAACAGATACCCATGTCTTGGCCACAGATGTGGGGACACCGCATTAACTGTAGGGCAGACCGGACAGCAAGAGGATGTGGACTTCGGCTGTATCATAATCTCCACATCATGTCTTCACCGAAGTCCGCAGTTGCCAGACTTGTTCTTGAGTTAGGCAATTGGTTACCTCTAGAAGACATCCCTACAGCCAAAAAGGTGTGAGGAAAAGAACAAGGAGAGAAACATGCCCGTGAAACACGCGAACTACTGGAAAACGCTGCTGGCCGGCACTCTGGGTGCAGCAGCGATCCTGACCCCTGGA
>NZ_JANSIL010000182.1:0-1876 GCF_047462015.1 Synechococcus sp. R5-13
TGGGTGCCGGTGTCGGAGTCGGGGTGGGTGTCGGCGTTGGAGTGGGAGCAGGTTCGAGTGTAGGTGTTGGGGTTACTTCAGCGGTAGGGATCGGATCCGGTTCTTCCCGGCTATCGCGGATCGTTGGGCGTGGCCACAGCAAAAAGGCGGCCAGCAGAGCCATGACGCCTAGGGATCCCCCGGCCAAAACCCACTTCAGGTTGCTGTCGGAAGGTTGCAGAACCGTTTGGGGGGCAGCTTGCCGCAGAGGGCGAGTGCGGGGAGTATCGGTTCGTGCCGGCGTGGCAGGGCGAGCGACGGGGGGATCCTGAACGGTCGAGAGAGCGTTGCTGGCTGGGATCACTGTGGAGGGCGTTTTGGGAGTTTCATCCTCACTTTGGGGGGAGGGATCCGGTGTTTCCGGCGGAGCTTCTGCTGAGGAGGGTTCCCGCTCGGTGATGTAATAGGGGATCCCTGCACCTGGGGAGGGGGGAGAGACCGGCTCATCTTCGATGAGATCCAGATCCTCATCGCGGATATCTTCAAAGGCTCCAGAAGCTGATCCTGTATTGCGGGTGGTTTGGATTGGTGGCTTGGGGTCAGAAGAGGGTGGAGCATCCTGTTGAGGCTTGGCGCTGCCGGTGGGCAGGATCACAGTGCTGGCTTGGCCACTAGAGAGTTGGGTGGTTGCCGTCAGGTCATAGGCTTGCAGCAGCCGCTCCCCTAGCTCCCGCATCGTTTGCGGTCGTTCGTCTGGGTTTTTTTTCAGGCAATCCATCACCACGGCTGCTAAAGGGGGTGGGATCGGCTGGGGGGCTGCCTTCGGGTTGATCTCGATTGGGCTTTCGTAGCAATGGGCGTGGATCCAGCTGTGCAGGGAGTCGGTTTCCAGCTGAAAGGGCATGGATCCCGTCAGCATCTCGTAGAGCACCACGCCAAAGGAGTAGATATCCGAGCGGGCATCCAAGGCTTTGCCCCGTATCTGTTCGGGAGAGGCGTAGCGAGCTGTGCCGATAAATCCTCCCCCTTTTTGGGTGCCCAGGCTGAGGGTGTGATCCGCCAGGGTTTTGGCCACGCCAAAGTCGAGGATTTTCAGTTGGGGGATAAGCTTGCCATTTTGAAAAACTTGCTCGATGAAGAGGTTGCTGGGTTTGATGTCGCGATGGATAACGCCTCGAATCTCGCGACCCTCTACCTTGGCCTGAAACGTGTGGGCAAAGTGCAGCCCCTCACAGGCCTGCAAGGCTAGTCGAACGGCTTGTCGAACCGGCAAAGCCCCTTTTTCTCGGATCAGCTTGCCCAGATCCTGCCCCTTGAGGTACTCCATCACCAAGTAGGCCTGCTCCCCCTCTTGGCCGTGATCCAAAACCTTGACGATGCGAGGATGCTGCCCCAGAAGGGTGCTAACGCGGATCTCTTCGGCAAAGCGACGGCGCAAGTCTGTCTGGAAGTCGCCCCGGCTCAGCAGCATGGGGGCATATAAGATCTTGACAGCTACCTCTTGGCCGTTGTTGTGTAAGTCTAAGGCGCGGAAGACGGATCCCATACCACCGCTACCAATTTCTTGAATCAGCTGGTAGCGGTTGCCCAAAATGCGGTTGGTGAGATCTGCGGTCATGGGTTTGCAGCTTGGAGAAGAGGAATTGCAGGGGGAATGTCCATACCATAAACCGAATTGCTGAGGTCTGCATCAGCCTAGGTCGCGGCTGAACTCAGGGATCCGGATTGGGGCCATCTGTTGGAAATGGCGGGGTTTTCAGTTGATTCTTCAAGGTGACTTCTCAGCTAGAAATCGCAGGAGCCCCGCCCTCTGTCCGTAGGACGAGGGTCGGGAGGAATGCGGAAGTTATGATAGAACCATGACCCAAGTCCTGACCGTCTCCTGCAAGCTCAAGGT
>NZ_JANSIL010000183.1:0-11735 GCF_047462015.1 Synechococcus sp. R5-13
TGTAACCTCGCATTCCTCCCGGCACTGACCCTACGGGTACAGTGCGGGGCTCCTGCGATTTCTAGCTGAGCTGGGGGCTCAGAAGCCGTGGGCCAATACTTCCTCGGCGGCGCGAGTTCCCGCCCCTGGGGTGAAGTCGCTGTAGCCCACGGTGTGTAAAGCTGACTCCAGAGCAGCCAAGGTCATCAGCACATCGCGGTCACTCACAAAGCCCAAATGGCCAATGCGGAAGATTTTGCCCTTGAGGTGGTCTTGTCCAGCGGCAAGGGCGATGTCGAAGTGTTTCTTCAAGGTGCTGCGGATGGTGTCAGCGTTGATCCCTTCGGGAGCGAGTACAGCTGTTACCGAAGGACTGGCCGCTGACTCTGGATCAACCAAGAGCTTTAGCCCCAGAGCCTTGACGCCAGCACGGGTGGCCTGGGCCAGCTTGGCATGACGCCGGTAGATGGCTTCCAACCCTTCTGCGCGCATCATGCGCAGGGTAACCTGCAGGGCGTAAAACAGGTTCACCGCCGGGGTAAAGGGAGTGGTGCCCTGGTGCAGGGCCTTTTGCGCCAGCTTAAAGCTCCAGTAGTACTTGGGAAACCTAGAGCGCTCCGTAGCGGCCATGGCCCGCGGGCTGACGGCCACAAATCCCAGCCCTGGTGGGATCATATAGCCCTTCTGGGATCCCGAGGCCACCACATCCAAGCCCCATTCGTCCATTAACACCGGCATTGCCCCCACGCTGGTGACCCCATCCACCAGGACGAGGGCTTCCCCGTGCTCGCGGGCAGCAGCAGCAATGGCTTGGACATCGTTGGCTACGCCGCTGGAAGTTTCCGAGTGGGTGAGGATGACGGCTTTGATGGTTTTTTCCCGGTCGGCAGCCAGCTTTTCTTGGAAGATCTCGACGGGGTAAGGGATCCCCCAGGGAGTTTCCACCCGCTCACACTGAAGGCCAAACTGCTCGGACATTTCCGCCCAGCGCTCCCCAAACTTGCCGTTCACCCCCACCAAAACCCGATCCCCAGGGCTGAGGGTGTTGAGGATCCCGGCTTCCATAGCGCCGGTGCCACTGGCGGAAAAGACAAACACATCTGAGGTGGTTTGGTGCAGCCAGCGCAACCCATCGGTGACCTCTTCCAAAATGGCGGTGAACTCTTTGCTGCGGTGCTCGATGGGCCCCCGTGCCATCGCCAGCAGCGCACTCTCGGGAACGGGAGTGGGGCCGGGGATCATCAATATCAGCTTGTCTTTCATGCTTGCCCTGCTTGGGATGCAAGTAAGGTTTAAAAGGTGGCGGCCAGATTCGAACTGGCGCATAGAGGTTTTGCAGACCTCTGCCTTACCACTTGGCTACGCCACCCCATTGCTCAACTGGGCGCAGATATTGTATCCGAAAAGGGGATCCCCCTTCCAGTAACCAAAAGTAGCAGTTCCCAGCTCAGCTAGGCCTCAACCCTTTCTTCCTGCACCTTTAACAGACGGGATCCCAGCAGGCGCTGCAGCCAAGGAGCCAGAAACTTGCGGTTGGCCAACTGCTGCTGGGGATCCTGAGTTTCCAGAGGGAAGGGGGCAAGAGCCCGCAGGGCGGCAGTGGTAACACAGAACATGGCCTTTTGGAAGCTAAGGCAGATTTTCACCCGCAGGTCATCATCCCCGCGAGGCTGGCGGCGGTAGTGCTCTCGCAAGTAGGGGGGCAGGTGGCGCATCATATCCTGCATCAACAGGGTAGGCGGGATCCCAGCGCTCCCCACCGGCAGTGGGTCGGCATACAGGGCCCCATAGGCAAAATCCGCCTGCTCTTGCGGAATCTGACCGGCCTGGGCGTTGTAGGAAACCGTACCCATGAAGGGAAAAGAGCGGAAAAACACCGCCTCCACATAAGGGATGGCCGTATCCGGCAGGAAGGTCAGGCCCGCTGAGAGAGGAATGATCTCATAGCGCCGGCCCCAGATGCAGGGAGCGTAGGTGATAGGCTTGTCAGCAGCTGCCACCAGCCCTTGCTGAATGTGGGCCACTACCTCGGGGATGGTGAGGTGGGGTTCTGTCTCAGAGCGCTTGGCCAGCGCCAGGAAAATATCGCTCATCACCCGCCAAAACTGGCCCAAGCCGCTGCACATAGCCAGCATGCGCACCTGTTCTAGAGCAAAGTCGGGAAACAAGATCCCCAAGCCCTGCAAGAAGGGATTAAAGCGGATTTTGGCTCGGATGGCGGCCTTGGCCCGTTGGACAAATTCGGGAGTATCCAGGTAGCGGTCTAGCCCCCCTCCCCCATGCCAGAGCATAGCCTTCATGCAGTATTCGGCAAACTCGTAGTTGATGCGGTCATGCCACAGGTAGCGCAGCCATTTGCCCAGGGTAATCTCGCCGTTGAAATACTTGAACGCCGGAAAAAGCTCCAAAAATTGGTGGTCGGCAATAAAGATCAAATTGCGCGAATAGGCATCCAGCACCTCGCCGTAGCTATGCAGGATGCCAATGACCTCTAGGCGATTGGCAGGGGCATCCGGCACAAGGGCTCCCCCTGCCTCTAGGCGCTGGACAATAGGAGCCAGTTGCAGTTGCTCCAGAGGAGATAAGCCGGCCAGAAAGAAGCAGGAAGGAGCAGGAGCAAGAGTGGCAGTCATGGGAGCAAAAGAAACTCCGTCGATCTCATCAAATCATCAAAAGGAAGACAACCCAAACTGAAAGGCAGTGACCAGTCCTGCAACACCAGCTAGGTTAGCCTTGGCCAAGGCCAAGGTGGTGGACTCCACCCAGCGGGTTGCCCAGCTAGGCTGCAGGCCCAGTAACATCACCAGCGTTGCCAAAACAACAGCAGGCAGGCGCTCTTCAGTGGCGTGGCGTTGCATGGCTATGGCCACTTGCGAGAGGCGCCCAAAAAAGACACGGTTCACCATCAGCAGAAAATAGGCCGCCGTCAATCCCGTCCCCACCATGCACAGGAGCGTTTGCAGGGGAAAGACGGCAAAGCTGCCCCGAAAGAGGGTGAACTCAGCTATAAAGCCCACCATGCCCGGTGTGCCGCCACTGGCCATCACCCCTAGCACCATCAAGCTGCCAATAAGCGGTAAGCCCCGCTCCGGGTTGAGCAATCCCCGCAGCAGCTTGAGATCCCGTGTGCCGGTGTTGGCATAGACGGCTCCCACCAGAAGAAACAGCAGCGAGGAGATGAGGCCATGGCTGACCATCTGGAAGACGGATCCCACCAGGGAGAGGGGAGTGGCTGCTGCTACAGCCAAGAGGATGTAGCCCATGTGGGCAATGGAGCTGTAGGCCACCAGCTTTTTCATATCCTGCTGCACCAAGGCGTTCAGGGATCCATAGAGCACGTTAACCACCGCCCAACCGGCCAGCCAAGGCCCGGCTTGATCCCAGGCATCCGGCAAGAGCTGCAGGCCAAAGCGCACCAGGCCGTAGGTGCCCAACTTCAAAAGCAAACCCGCCAGCAACACGGAAATGGGGGTGGAAGCCTCCACATGGGCATCCGGCAACCAGGTGTGGAAGGGCACCAAGGGGATCTTGATGGCCAGGCCCAGCAGAATGGGAATGAGCAAAAGGATCTGCGACAGCCGAGGTAAAGGGTGGGCCTGCAGGACGGTGTAGGTAAAGCTGTGGGCATCGCTCAGCCAACTGAGGCCGAAAAAGCCAATCAAGAGGAGGATCCCCGACAGAGCGGTGTAAACCAAAAACTTGGTGGCGGCATAGGTGCGGCGCGGCCCTCCCCAGATGGCGATGAGCAAATACAGGGGGATCAGCTCCACTTCATAGAACAGGAAAAACAGCAGCAAATTCTGAGCCAAAAAAGCTCCGGCCACCGCTGCCGCCAGCATGAGCACCAAGCTGTAGTAGAGGCGGGGCCGCTCCACCTGGCCGCTGGCCCAAATAGCCATCAACACCAGTAGCCCGGTCATCACCACCAAAGGCAGAGAGATCCCATCCACTCCCACCTCATAAACCAAGCCCAACTGGGGGATCCAGGCCATCTTTTCCGCCAATTGCAGGGATCCAAGGTGGGGGTCAAAGATCAGCAACAGCCCCGCGCTCAGGCCAAACAAAACCCACCCAAACCCCAAGGCCAAAGCCCGGTGCAAGCCCTTCCCCGCCTGCTCGGGAATCAACCCAATCAAGATGCTCCCCAACAACGGGATCCCAATCAAAAGGCTCAACATGGCTCTCTCCCATCAATAGGCCAACCCCAAATGGGGCGAACGCAGTAGCCAAGCTGTAACCAACACCATCCCGATGACAATCACCAGCACATAGAGTTGCATCCGCCCCGACAGGGTGTACTTGAGGGCTTCGCCGCTGAAGAAAAAGGCCAGGCTCACCCCGTTCACCAAGCCGTCCACTCCGTTGCGATCCAGCCACTCCAATCCGCGGGAGAGGGCGCCGACCGGTTGCACCACCAGGGCTTGGTAGAGGTGCCCCGTGTAAAAGTCGTGGGCCAGCAGATCCTGCAACTCCGGCCAGGGCAGATATACCCTCCGTTGGTCCCCCCAGTACAGCCAGCCGCCAATGGCTGCCCCCACCAGCCCAGCAGCCGTCAGCAGAGCCGCCATCCACCTCAGCTCCGGGCTCCAGTCGGGATAGAGTCTCCACCGCCCAAACAGCCAGGGCATGAGCAAGGTTTGCACCGTCAGGATGCCCATGGGCAGAGCCATCAACCAGCCCACCTCAGGGGCCCGGCGGGTTTTGGGTTGCGGGGATCCCAAAAAGACCAGGCCAAACACCCGCGCCAGGTTGAGAGCCGTCAGCCCATTCACCAGCAGCAGCACCTCCACCAGGGCCGGCTGCACCCCGCTGTAGACCAGCGCCAGGCGGGTCAGCGTCCAAAAGCACCCTAGGGGCAGCAGAGCCACCATCCCCAGGGATCCCACGGCAAAGGCGGCAACTGTGGCCGGCATGCGGCTGCGCAGGCCCCCCAGCTCTGTCAAATCTTGGGTAGAGGTGGTGTAGATGAGGGATCCCACCCCCATAAACAGCAGCGCCTTAGCCAAGCCGTGCATCAGCAGCAACTCCAGGGCCAGCTCCGGCTGCTGCATTCCCACTGCCACAAACACCAACCCCAAGTAGGCACTCGTGGAGTAGGAGAAGGTGCGTTTGATATCGATTTGCGCCAAGGCCACCAGGGATCCGCCCAGGGCTGTGATCGTGCCGATGGCCACCAAGACCCCATTCGTAATCGGCGACAGGGCCAGTAGCGGTTGCAGCTTAATCAGCACAAAAGCCCCGCAGGCCACCACCGCCGAATTGCGCAAAATCGAAGCCGGGTTAGGCCCTTCCATCGCCTCGTCCAGCCACAGGTGCAGCGGAAATTGAGCGCATTTGCCCAAGGGCCCCGCCATCAAGGCCAAGCCCATCCAAGCTGCCCAGGTGGGATCCAAGCTGGCCGTAGCCGCCCAGTCCCGCAGGTCGGAAAACGTCAAGGCCCCGGAAAAGTTGGAAACCGCCACCACCCCCATCAGCAGCAACAGATCTCCTACCCGCTTGGTTAAAAACGCATCCCGCGCCGCCGTCACCACCAGAGGCTGGGCGTACCAAAAGCCCACCAGCAAATAGGTGGAAAGGGTGAGCATCTCCAGCAGGGCATAGCTGAAAAACAGCGAGTCGCTGAGGGCGATCCCTGTCATTCCCCCCTCGAAAAAGCCCATCAGGGCGGCAAAGCGACCCAGGCCCCAGTCCTTATCCAAATACCCCAGCGCATAGATCTGGGCCAGCAGGCTCAAACCGCTGATCCAGACGACGGCCCCCATTGTCAGAGGCGAGATCTCCAAAGACAGAGTCAAATCCAAATCGGCCACCCGAAACCAGAGGTAGTTCAAGATCTGGGGATCCCGACCCCAAACCTGCCGCAACAGCCAAAGGCCATGAGCAAAGGCGGCAAAAGTCAGAAGGATGTTGAGGTAAGCTGCCGGGCGCGGGCCACTGCCCTTGACCCACCCCGTTGCCCAGGGAATGGCCAAAGCTGTTCCCGCCCACCCATAGCAAGGGATCCACCAACTGCTCTCCAACCCCAAAAGGTTTGACATCATTAAATGCTAAATAAAACGGAAAACTGGATCCAACGGAAATCAGTCAGGCTTTTGAATCGCTCGTTCTCTATTTCACGATATACCTGGCTCGAACGGTTCCAAAACCGGGCCGGATGGCTTGAGCCAATCTCGAAGTTGAGCGGCAATGCGCCGGGCGGCCCCTGGGGATCCCATGCGGCGGCGTCCATGGGCCCGCAACTCAGCCGCGTAGTTGGGATCGGCGGCCAGGCGTTCCAGAATCCGGCCAACCACGGCGGGAGCCTGCTCCACTGAGGTCAGGTGGACGGCGGATCCCAAAAGACGGGTCTGCGCTTCAGCAAAGCGCGGGGTAAACTGGGGCCCTTCTCCCGGCAGGGTTACCACCGGTTTTCCCAAGCCTACACATTGCTCGGTAGCCGTTCCCGCCATGGCCAGCACCACCGTTGCTCGTTGGGCACAGGCCCCGAAGTCCCCCCAAACCAGAAGCACATCGCTGCGCTGAGATGGGATCCGAGCCTGAAGCGGGTCTCGCTCCAGGTTGGGGCTGAGGGCAGCATAGACTTGCAGCTCCGTTGGGAGCCGCTCCACCACCTGCATCATCAGGGCCCAGTTGCGATAGGCTTCCGGCGGACGGGATCCGGGCAAGAGCAGCAAGGCCGGCCGGTGGGGATCCAAAGGCAATGTCCCGCGTGGCTCTAGGCCATCCATCATCGGGTTGCCCAGGTAAAAGGCCCTTAGGCCCCGTTTTTGCAAAGCTGTAGCCGTCAGCTCATCCCGCAAAAAAGAACCCAGGCAGCGTCGGTGGGCCATCAGCCAGCGCTCCCAGGGCAGGTAATCGGAAATCGGCTGCCCAAAAGGGATCCAGGGGCGTCGGTAGGGCCCCCGTTCATCTCGCCAGTAATAGTCCGACTTGGCCGTGCCCACAAAGACGTAGGGGATCCCGCTCCACCACGCCATCAGCAAGGGCACAATATCCCCCACGGCCAGCACCAGGTTCCTCTGGGCTGCTGCCCGCCGAACCAACGCCAATTGCCGCCCCGTCAGCCCCAGCAAACCGGCCCGCAAATCCCGCCACAACTGCCGCCAATCCTGATAAATAAACCCCCCCGACGGCATCACCTGGGCAATGGGCAGCAGGGGGATCCCTTGGCGTTGGTAGGCTGTCCCTTCTCCCACAATCGGCAAGGCTTGCACCGGGATCCCCAGTTGGACTAGGGCAACAGCAAGGCGACTGCCCACCTCATCTTCCCCGTGTCCATTGCTCAGACACAGCACCTGCGGTGGATTCGTTGGATTCCATTGGGTTTCCACAGCTTGCCGTAGGCGCAATCTGGGCTGAATCAAGAGGGATCCCCCAGCTCACCAGAAATCTCCTCATAGAATAGAGCCAATCCAAGAGGGGAACCCGGGAGATGATCCGAAATGAGCGACAACGAGCCGAGCTTATTGCAGCGGTAGAAGCCCTTCAGCTGGAAGGCCCCTACTTTATAGAAGAGCGCCTCGCCCGCCATCGCGGCCCTTTCTTGCGGGCAGTGAAAGATGTGCCTGTAGGGGGAACTTGGTGGGAGATCCGCTACTTTCCCGCCTGCGAGCGCTATGCTTGGGCCTACTTGCCGGAAGGGGCCGGCCCACGGGCCTTCGCCTGGGGACACACGCCGCAGCAAGCCTTTCTTAACGCCTTATGGCATCACCCTCTTTCTCCTCAGGGCCAAGGACAGCCTCAGGGAAACCATTCCGATTTACAGTGAATTGACTACTCTCCACCATACTGACTTGCTTCCGGCTAAGGGTAGGACGGGGCTTTAGGCGCATTTTTTTGGTAAAAATTAAGCAACTCTCTTCCCACGTATAGGGAACATGAAACCCCAGGCCGTCGCCCGTATTCTGGATGCCAACCTCGATCGAGCTCGTGAAGGACTACGGGTATTGGAAGAATGGTTTCGTTTCGGCCTGGAAGAGGGAGAGCTCTCTGCCGAATGCAAGGCCATGCGCCAAGCCCTAGCCCGCTGGCACAGCGATCCCCTGCGTTTGGCCCGCGATACCCCCGCCGATCCAGGCACCCAGATCTCCCACCCCCAAGAGGAGCAACGGCGGGATCTCCGCCACCTCTTGCAAGCCAATTGCAGCCGTGTGCAAGAAGCCCTGCGGGTGTTAGAAGAATACGGCAAGTTGGCCGAATCCCACCACTGGGTGGCCCCTGGCCTGGCCAAGCTGGCCAAAGACATGCGCTATCGGCTCTACGTCTTGGAAAGTGAACTGCTGGGCGGATCCCTGCGGCAGCGTCTCCTGGCAGCCCATCTTTATTTGGTGACCAGCCCTGTGCCCCACTGGCTAGAGGTGGTGGAAAAATCCCTGCGGGGCGGGGTGACCCTGGTGCAATATCGCCGCAAAAACCTTCCCGACGGCGAGATGCTTCGGGATCTCAAGCAGTTGCGGCAACTGTGCAACCGCTACCAGGCGCTGATGATCGTCAACGACCGGGTGGACTTGGCTCTGGTCAGCCAGGCAGATGGGGTTCACCTGGGCCAGACGGATCTGCCGGTCGCCCAAGCTCGGCACCTCCTGGGATCCCAGCGGCTCATTGGCCTGTCCACCACCAACGCCGAAGAGCTGGCCCAAGCCCTGAACAGCGACGTGGACTACATTGGCGTCGGCCCCGTTTACCCCACCCCCACCAAAGCGGAGAAACCCCCCGCCGGCTTGGAGTATGTGCGCCTGGCTGCCGAGAAAGCCCACCTGCCCTGGTTTGCCATCGGCGGCATCGATCCCCACAACCTGCCCGAGGTGCGTCGAGCTGGGGCCACCCGTGTAGCTGTGGTGCGGGCTTTGATGGAAGCTGCCGATCCCACCCAGACAGCCCGCACCATGCTGGCCGAACTGCAAGGGATCCCTGCCCTATCCTAAAGATCAACCGTGAAGCTCAACCGTGAGCATTTTGCTGCTTATTGGCTGTTCCAATCCAAATGGTTTCTGAACAAGTGAGAGGAAGATGAAGTAAGGATGTTCTAAACTCCAGAGGCGATGACAGAAGCCGCAAGAAAAACAAATCCAGACAGCAGGGATCCTGCCCTGGTCGAGATCCCGGCGGAGCTGCAAGCAGGGCTGGTGACAGAGCTGGATTTGATGATCCGGGCCCGCTACCCCCTGGTTTACTTGGTCTCTCCAGAAGAAGAGCCTGCCGATGCCGTGCTAACCCAAGTAGCCAGACGGACAGACCCACCGCGGCAATTGTTGTTCTGGGACTTGGTGCGGGGCTGGCAAGATACAGGCGAGGATCGGGGCTCCATCATGGCAGCTCTGGGGCGGGTGTGGCGCTCTGCCCCCAACGAGGACACCCTGTTTGTGCTGCGGGATCTGCACTTTGTGTTGCGCAACGCCAGCAGCGACAAAAACGCTCCCATCATCCGGGAGCTGAAAAACCTCAGCCGCGAGCTCAAGCGCACCCGCAAGATGCTGATCCTGCTCAGCCACACCCTGGAAGTGCCCAGCGACCTGACGGAGGAGATCACCGTCGTCGATATTCCCCTGCCCAACAGCGAAGAGATCAGCCGCCTCATCCAGCTCTATGTGGCTCCAGATAAGCTCAAGCTTACCCCTCTGGCCCGCGAGCAACTGGTCAAAGCCTGTCAAGGGCTGAGCCGAGAACGTATTCGCCGCGTTTTGGCCCGCGCTTTGGCCGCCAAGCAGGAGGTCAATGAAGCCGATATCGACCTGGTGCTGGAGGAAAAAAAGCAGGCCATCCGCCAAACCGGCATCCTGGAGTTTTTCACCGCCCGCGAGACCCTCAAAAGTGTGGGGGGCCTGGATAACCTCAAGGCCTGGGTGCGGGTGCGCCAGGAAGCCTTTACCGAAGAGGCGCGTCGCTATGGCCTGCCCAACCCCAAGGGCGTGCTGCTGGTCGGGATCCAGGGCACCGGCAAATCCCTCTCCGCCAAGACCATCGCCAATGAGTGGCGGCTGCCCCTGCTGAGATTGGATGCCGGGCGGCTGTTTGCCGGCATCGTCGGCGAGTCGGAAAGCCGGGTGCGGCAGATGATCCAACTGGCAGAGGCGATGGCCCCCTGCGTGCTTTGGATCGACGAGATCGACAAAGCCTTTGGCAACATCACCAGCAGTGCCGATGGAGATTCTGGTACCAGCCGCCGGGTGTTTGGCAGCCTGATTACCTGGATGCAGGAGAAGACCAGCCCCGTTTTCATTGTGGCCACTGCCAACAACGTGCCGCTGCTGCCGCCAGAGCTGTTGCGCAAGGGCCGCTTTGACGAGATTTTCTTCTTGAACCTGCCCACCCACGCTGAGCGCAAAGAGATCTTCCGGGTGCATTTGCAGCGGTTGCGCCCCAGCCGCCTGCGAGAATTTGACCTGGAAGCTTTGGCAGCCGCAGCTCAGGACTTCAGCGGGGCCGAGATCGAGCAAGCCATCGTAGATGCCATGTACAACGCCTTTGGGGGCAGTGGCAGCGGCGCCCGGCGGGACTTTACCCAAGAGGATATCCTGCAGGCCATCCGCGAAACCGTGCCTTTGGCCTCGATTGCCCGCGACCAAATCGAGAGTCTTAAGTGCTGGGCTGCTCAAGCGGGCGCGAGAACGGCCTCTCAAGATGCCCAGGTGCTGCAGGAGATGAAGCAGTGTTTTGCCTCTTCTTGAGATTCAGAATGGGTGAAATCCACCTCCCAGCCCAAATAAGGCGGCTAGTATGCCAATACCCACAGCAACTCCAGCCGCTATCTTCAAGCTTTCTTCTAGGCTTTTAGCATCTGCCTTTTCCTTCATTGCAGTTAGCAAAAATAGCTGATCCTCCCCACTCAGCCCACTTATAAAATGGGGATATAGATTCGATAGGGACAGCTTTAAAATGATCGATCCTACTTCTACAGTGAAGCTCAAGCTGGGAAAGCTTCGAGTTCCTATCTTTCTCTATCTGGGCTATTACTGATTTTGCCTCTT
This sequence comes from Synechococcus sp. R5-13, assembly GCF_047462015.1. Classification (NCBI taxonomy): domain Bacteria; kingdom Bacillati; phylum Cyanobacteriota; class Cyanophyceae; order Synechococcales; family Synechococcaceae; genus Synechococcus; species Synechococcus sp. R5-13. The sequence continues at coordinate 10,947 of NZ_JANSIL010000183.1, forward strand.
CCTGTAGCTTCTTAGCGCTCTCAACTTGCGACTTGCTATATCCTTTATCAAAAATGGCCATAAAAAGACTAATAACTGAGATTAGAAAGAGCACAAGCCCGATTGAGCTACTTAAGGCACCAATGAACAAGCTCAGGACTAAAAGCGAGAGGGCACCCAGTATAGTGTCACTTTTGGTGGCAAAGGTATGATCAACTTTAGCTTCCTCTTGTTTTATTCCGATAGAGATCAAGTTTCTCCTTAACTCAGACTTAACTTGCTCTACTCTTTGGTTATAGTTGGCCTCGATGTTTTTCTTACGACGTTCTATCTCTTCTGCAGCTTCCTTTATCTTGTCGAAGTCAAAGGGCCAAGGTTTGCCATCTTGTGTGCTGTAACCGCGTTCTGCTTTTAAGTCTTGGTCATACCCGCTCCGTTTTGTGGGCGAAGTCTGGGAAAGCCTTTGGGAGTCATAGGCTTTTCGCTTCACAGGATCACTCAGGACCGAGTATGCTTCCTGAATAGACTTAAACTTTTCCTCAATGTACTGCCGCCCCTTAACAGGTGTATCTGGGTGAAGTTTATCGGGATGGTATTCTTTGGCAAGCCGCCTGTAGCTCTCTTTAATTTCTTCTAGAGTTGCATTGGGCTGTAATTCCAGCTCGCGGTAAAGGTCTTTCATGGGAGGATCCGGCGCAGGGGGCCTTGTGCCAGCTACTTTGATGCGGGGATCCTATTCCGTAAACTACCCGGCTCCGACCGCTAAGCGGTACGGAGCGGGCTTTCAGTAGCCCTGGGCCTGCTCTGCTC